>CAYXDR010000045.1:0-12438 GCA_964463515.1 uncultured Desulfobacteraceae bacterium
ACATGGTATAATCCAGTTAAAACAGATGCAGATTATTCTGGTGAACCATTGCAGGGGAGGATAGTGATGCACAAGATATTTTCAGCTAAACAAAAATCGCTGGCAATGCCTGGGACAGCGGTTGTTATCATCATGACCGTACTCGCTGTCGCCGGTATCTGCGAAGCTTCTATCAGGCGTAACGCCGTAGTCGAGGCGGTGGAAAACGTGAGCCCTGCGGTAGTGAATATCAGCACCACCGTAAAGGAAACGGTAGACATGGGTTTTCCCTTTTCCGGCCGTGATTTTTTCAAGGACTTTTTCCCCGAACTTTTTCAGCGGGAATTCACTCGTTCCGGGCTCGGTTCAGGAGTGATCATAGACGGAGATGCGGGTCACATCGTCACTAATCATCATGTAATCGCAAAGGCCAACACTATTAAGGTGACACTTTCGGATAAACGCGAATTTGACGCCCGCCTTCTCGGATCCGACCCTAAAAGCGATGTTGCCGTGATAAAAATTGACTGCAGCGAACCGCTGCCCGAAGTGCACATGGGAAGCTCCCGCGATCTTATGATAGGAGAAACTGTCATAGCAATAGGAAGCCCCTTCGGCCTGACACATACAGTAACCACCGGAGTGGTAAGCGCCGTAGGCCGTTCGGTGCGCGGAAACGGCGGGATTTATAGGGATTTCATCCAGACCGATGCCTCGATCAACCCCGGCAACAGCGGAGGCCCTCTTCTGACCATAGACGGTGGACTGATAGGAATAAACACCGCAATCTATCAGAAAGCACAGGGAATCGGCTTTGCCATACCCATCGACAAAGTTGCTAAAATTGTGCGTGAATTGATAAAGCAAGGAGAAGTCAGGGTTGCATGGCTGGGCCTTGAAACACAGGAACTCACCGGCCCTCTTCGATCATATTTCGGTTATCCGGACAAGACCGGCGGGGTGCTTGTGGGAGACGTCATCAGAAAAAGCCCGGCAGCCGGTGCGGGCATCCGCCGGGGAGACGTCCTCACCTCGCTTAACGGGAGGCCTCTTATGGATGTCGAAGACTACCGCAGCACCCTGACCGGATTCGTACCCGGGGATGCCATGGAAATAGAGGTATTCCGGGAAAACAAGCACCTTGATTTCGAGTTGACCGCGTCAACCTTCCCTGAAAACCAGGCATTGAATCTCCTTGACCGCCGCCTGGGCATTGAGGTGGCAGAAATTTCTGAAAACAGAACTGAAGCACAGGGGATAAAGATAAAAACCGTCAGGCAGGGGTCCGAATCGTCCAGGGCCGGGATACGTCCCGGAGACGTAATAATCGAAGTGGAAGGCTCGACGACCACGGGCATCGACGAACTAAAAGGCATTCTTGCCCGTTCACATCACCTGCAGTCAATCAGCCTGGTGGTACGCCGCGGGCCGTATGCATATTCGCTCACGCTTCCCTTTTGATCGGGCATGGGTGGTTGTTTTGGTCTAATCCGCGGCTGCCTGCTTGGAAATTTCGTGTTGATGAAACCGTAAAAAGTCCCGGAGCCGTCATTCCGGCGTAGGCCGGAATCTATAAGTCGTTGGAATCACTGGACCCCAGTCTGCGCCGGGGTGACGATAGATGGGCTATTTTGACTTTTTACGATGCCATCAGTGTTGGTTCTCGCGCCCTTCGACGCGGATACAACCGATCAAGTCCGAAATGCGAGAGACATTACGCTCCGAGCAAAAGCGGGCCAACCCGCTTATGACATCCAGGGTGGCGAGGGGATTCATGAAGCTTGCAGTGCCCACCTGCACCGCACTGGCCCCCGCCATTATGAACTCCAGAGCATCCACGGCTGTTGCTATACCCCCGATGCCTATCACCGGCAAGGAAACACAGGAAGCCGCCCGGTAAACCATATGTACAGCCACGGGTCTGATAGCAGGGCCTGAAAGGCCTCCAACCACGTTTCCGAGCCTGGGCATTCGCCTTTCCACGTCCACGCTCATCCCGGCCAGAGTATTGATCAGGGACAGGGCATCGGCGCCCGCGTCTTCTACCGCCCTGGCCACATCACGGATGTCTGTGACATTCGGAGAAAGCTTGACGATCACCGGTTTGTCGGAGTTGTTTTTGACCCGGCCGGTCACTTCTGCGCTCATAGCTGGATCCACGCCGAAAGCCATGCCGCCTTTGTCTACGTTAGGGCACGAGATGTTGACTTCGACAGCGGCTATTCCAGGCACCCCGCGCAGCCCGCCTGCCAGCGCACCGAATTCATCGAGGCTGTGCCCGTATATATTCACTATAACTGCGGTGGAGAGCCGCTGCAGCCAGGGAAGTTTTTCCCTGAGAAAACGTTCAAGCCCGATATTGGCCAGCCCGATTGCATTCAGCATTCCGCAAGGGGTTTCGACTATACGCGGAGGAGGATTTCCCTCCCGCGACTTCAAGGAAAGGCCCTTTACAACAATACCGCCCAGCGAGTTTACATCCATCAGTGAAGAGAATTCCTGCCCGTAGCCGAACGTTCCCGATGCCGCGATCACGGGGTTCTTCAGCCTCAAAGTGCCGATAGCGGTTGTCAAATCCGGCGCCGGAAATGTCATAGCATACTCCAGTCTATGTCGGCCGAATCAAAGACAGGTCCGTCCACGCAGACCCGCCGGTACCTGCCCCCGGCCCGCGATGCAGCCACCGTGCACCCCTGGCACGCCCCTATACCACAGGCCATGGCGGTTTCAACCGAAACCTGCGCGGCGATTCGGTGCCTTTCGGCCGTTGCGGCCACCTGTTTAAGCATGGCCGCGGGTCCGCACGAAAAGATCCCTAAAGGCTCAGACGGGGTGCTCAAAAAGCTTTCAAGAAGCTCAGTGACAAGGCATTTCCTTCCAGCTCCTCCGTCTTCTGTGGCGATCGAAATATTTTCGACCGAGACACCAAGCCTGGAAAACGGTGCTATTTCCGTCGCAGACCTGTAACCTGCAAACCATATAAAACCGCGGTTTTCAATGCTTCGGGCCAGGAAGATCAAGGGGGCCGCCCCTATTCCGCCGGATATCAAAACAGGTAAAACCGTAGGACCTGGGAGCTTGAATCCTTTTCCGAGAGGACCGAGAACACGTATCTCTGCGCCCGGCCCGGCCTGAGAAAGGATCCTGGTTCCCGTTCCAACTTTCTTGTATAGAAGGACAACCACACCTTCCGGCTCCACCGAACAAACGGAAAAAGGCCTTCGCAACAGGGGCTCCAGGCCATCGGAAACCTGCACCATCACGAACTGACCAGGTTCGGCCCTCTCGGCGATCTCCACCGATTGAAATGTCAAAAGGAAGGTGTTATCCGCCACCTTCTCATTGGTTAAAATTTTCGCAGACTGATCAATCATCGCACTCCACCTTGGAACTTATTGCTGACCTTACCCCGGCCTCTGGCTACAGGCAAGCTTTTAGCGGATCACGCATTTCCCGATCCAGCTTTCCGCGATTTTTTTAAATGCCGTAAGCTCAACTTCATCGATGCACCGGTCAGCCGGCTTGAAAAAATCCGGGTCCAGGCAATGCCCCTTTCTTGCCTTCTGAAGTACATAAAGATGCGCCCCATCTAGCATTGTGGAAATTTCTCTTATAACCTCTGCATTGACTATCGGCTTTACGCACGTGGTTCGAAATTCATGGCACACGCCTGATTTGATGATCAAGGGGATACTCTCAGCCACCGCCTCACCACCCGTGTCAGTGCCGAGATACATTGAGTAGAGATCAGGTGATGTCTTGACGTCCATTGCAATGTAATCCACCAGTTTCTTGTCTATAAGTCCGGACAGGACACCGGGACAGCCTCCGTTGGTATCCAGCTTAACCGAAAAACCCATGGATTTGATAGCCAGGCATAGGTCCTCGATTCCGTTCTGCACGGTCGGTTCACCTCCGCACAACACGACGCCGTCCAAAAAACCCCTACGGGCTTCGAGAAACCGAAGAAAACCCTTGGAGTCAAGAGAGAAGCCCTCGGGAACAAGGCCTGCAGCAAGTTCGGGGTTGTGACAGTATGGGCACGCGAAATTGCAGCCGCTAAAAAACAACACACAGCTGACACGGCCGGGAAAATCAATAAGCGAGCAGGACTGCAAACCACCGTATATCATTTCAACCTCGTAAAGAACCTTATGCGGCCCGGAAAAGCTTCCGGACTCCGAATTCTTCCTTTTTTCCGTCGTTCCACTGCTTCACCGGCCTGAGGTAGCCGACCACCCTCGAATAAACCTCTGTTTCTGCACCGCAAGTGGGGCACAAAATCTGTTCGCCTTTAAGGTAACCATGCGACGGACACACGCTGAACGTCGGGGTAAGAGTGAAATACGGAAGATGAAATCCGCCGACGATTCTTTGTATCAGTTTTTTTACAATATCGCCGTCTTCCACCATTTCCCCTAAAAATACGTGAAGCACGGTGCCGCCGGTGTATTTTGTCTGAAGCTCATCCTGAAGTTTTAATGTTTCGAAGAGATCTTCCGTATAATCTACCGGAAGATGGGTTGAATTGGTATAAAACGGAAAAGCGCCGTTCAGATATCCCTCCTCGTTCGCACATTTTATTCCAGGGAGCCGCTTTTTGTCGACTGCGGCCAGCCTGTAGGAGGTGCCTTCGGCCGGGGTAGCTTCAAGGTTAAACAAGTCCCCGGTTTGATCCTGGAAATCGGAAAGGATTCCACGCAGAAAATCCATCACTCGAAGGGCGAAAGCCCTTCCTTCAGGATCCGCTATCGAGCAGCCCAGAAAATTTTCGCAAGCCTCGTTCATTCCTATAATGCCGATAGTGGAAAAATGGTTCCGCCAGTAGCTTCCTGTGTTCTCTTTTATCCCCCTCAAATAAAATCTCGAATAAGGATAAAGATTTTTTTCGGTCAGCCCTCGAGCACTTTTCGTTTCAAAACCAGGCTTTCTTTTGCCAGAGAGCAGACTTCGGCCAACCCTGAAAGGAAGGCGTCCTCGGTACCGGAAATAAACCCGAGCCTGGGCATATTGATAGTCACCACACCCACGGACCCGGTAAGGGGATTGGCTCCGAACAGGCCTCCGCCCCGCCGGATTAATTCCCTGTTGTCGAGTCGCAGCCGGCAGCACATGGATCTTGTGTCTTCCGGAGAAAGATCCGAATTAACAAAATTTGAAAAATAGGGGATGCCGTATTTTCCGGTCATCTTCCACACAGTATCGAGGGTCTCATTTTCCCAGTCGAAATCAGGGGTGATGTTGTAGGTCGGGATGGGGAAAGTGAACACCCTGCCCTTTGCATCTCCTTCCATCATCACTTCGGCGAATGCCCGGTTGAAAATATCCATTTCATGCTGGAAATCACGATATGTTGCCTGCTGCAGCCTGCCCCCGATCACGACAGGCTTGTCCGATAGGTTTGACGGCACCTGGAGATCCAGCGTGACATTTGTAAATGGAGTCTGGAAACCGACGCGGGTCGGAATGTTGATATTAAATACGAATTCCTGCAGCGCCTGTTTGACACTGTTGAAATCCAGCCCGTCGTTTCTTATGAAGGGAGCCAGCAGGGTATCGAAATTGGACAGGGCCTGCGCACCGGCAGCCTCCCCCTGCAAGGTATAGAAGAAGTTTACGATCTGTCCCAAAGCGGAACGTAAATGCCTCGGAGGAGCACTCTCCACTTTACCTTCCACTCCCTTGAACCCCTTCAGCAGGATATCCTCGAGGTCCCAGCCAACGCAGTAAACCGACAAAAGGCTCAGGTCATGGATATGCATACTCCCACTCCTGTGAGCATCACGAATCTCCGGTGGATATATTTTGTTCAACCAGTATTCGGCAGTGATTCCGGAAGAGATATAGTTGTTCAAACCCTGGAGCGAATAGCACATATTACTATTCTCACTTATCTTCCAGTCCAGTTTATCGAGATAGTGCTCCACCAGATCCACGCTGGCCTTCGAGATGAGGGAACGCATTTGGGCATGCTGCTCCCTGTAAAGGATATAGGCCTTCGAGGTCCGGTGAAACGGCGAATCCAGCAGCACCCTCTCAACTATATCCTGTATGTCTTCCACCCCGGGGACGGGCCCGAGACGCAGTTCATGGGCGAGAGTCAAAACCTTGAGTGTCAATTTACGTGCTTCTTTTTCGCTGAACTCGCCTGCGGCTTTTCCCGCCCTGGCAATGGCAGATTCTATCTTGGCCGAATCAAACGGCACCTTTCTACCATCTCTCTTTTCGATATGCTCAAACGTTTGAGCATATCGAAAAGAGAGATGGTAGAAAGGTGCCGTTTGATTCGGCCAAGATAGAATCTGCCATTGCCAGGGCGGGAAAAGCCGCAGGCGAGTTCAGCGAAAAAGAAGCACGTAAATTGACACTCAAGGTTTTGACTCTCGCCCATGAACTGCGTCTCGGGCCCGTCCCCGGGGTGGAAGACATACAGGATATAGTTGAGAGGGTGCTGCTGGATTCGCCGTTTCACCGGACCTCGAAGGCCTATATCCTTTACAGGGAGCAGCATGCCCAAATGCGTTCCCTCATCTCGAAGGCCAGCGTGGATCTGGTGGAGCACTATCTCGATAAACTGGACTGGAAGATAAGTGAGAATAGTAATATGTGCTATTCGCTCCAGGGTTTGAACAACTATATCTCTTCCGGAATCACTGCCGAATACTGGTTGAACAAAATATATCCACCGGAGATTCGTGATGCTCACAGGAGTGGGAGTATGCATATCCATGACCTGAGCCTTTTGTCGGTTTACTGCGTTGGCTGGGACCTCGAGGATATCCTGCTGAAGGGGTTCAAGGGAGTGGAAGGTAAAGTGGAGAGTGCTCCTCCGAGGCATTTACGTTCCGCTTTGGGACAGATCGTAAACTTCTTCTATACCTTGCAGGGGGAGGCTGCCGGTGCGCAGGCCCTGTCCAATTTCGATACCCTGCTGGCTCCCTTCATAAGAAACGACGGGCTGGATTTCAACAGTGTCAAACAGGCGCTGCAGGAATTCGTATTTAATATCAACATTCCGACCCGCGTCGGTTTCCAGACTCCATTTACAAATGTCACGCTGGATCTCCAGGTGCCGTCAAACCTATCGGACAAGCCTGTCGTGATCGGGGGCAGGCTGCAGCAGGCAACATATCGTGATTTCCAGCATGAAATGGATATTTTCAACCGGGCATTCGCCGAAGTGATGATGGAAGGAGATGCAAAGGGCAGGGTGTTCACTTTCCCCATCCCGACCTACAACATCACCCCTGATTTCGACTGGGAAAATGAGACCCTCGATACTGTGTGGAAGATGACCGGAAAATACGGCATCCCCTATTTTTCAAATTTTGTTAATTCGGATCTTTCTCCGGAAGACACAAGATCCATGTGCTGCCGGCTGCGACTCGACAACAGGGAATTAATCCGGCGGGGCGGAGGCCTGTTCGGAGCCAATCCCCTTACCGGGTCCGTGGGTGTGGTGACTATCAATATGCCCAGGCTCGGGTTTATTTCCGGTACCGAGGACGCCTTCCTTTCAGGGTTGGCCGAAGTCTGCTCTCTGGCAAAAGAAAGCCTGGTTTTGAAACGAAAAGTGCTCGAGGGCTGACCGAAAAAAATCTTTATCCTTATTCGAGATTTTATTTGAGGGGGATAAAAGAGAACACAGGAAGCTACTGGCGGAACCATTTTTCCACTATCGGCATTATAGGAATGAACGAGGCTTGCGAAAATTTTCTGGGCTGCTCGATAGCGGATCCTGAAGGAAGGGCTTTCGCCCTTCGAGTGATGGATTTTCTGCGTGGAATCCTTTCCGATTTCCAGGATCAAACCGGGGACTTGTTTAACCTTGAAGCTACCCCGGCCGAAGGCACCTCCTACAGGCTGGCCGCAGTCGACAAAAAGCGGCTCCCTGGAATAAAATGTGCGAACGAGGAGGGATATCTGAACGGCGCTTTTCCGTTTTATACCAATTCAACCCATCTTCCGGTAGATTATACGGAAGATCTCTTCGAAACATTAAAACTTCAGGATGAGCTTCAGACAAAATACACCGGCGGCACCGTGCTTCACGTATTTTTAGGGGAAATGGTGGAAGACGGCGATATTGTAAAAAAACTGATACAAAGAATCGTCGGCGGATTTCATCTTCCGTATTTCACTCTTACCCCGACGTTCAGCGTGTGTCCGTCGCATGGTTACCTTAAAGGCGAACAGATTTTGTGCCCCACTTGCGGTGCAGAAACAGAGGTTTATTCGAGGGTGGTCGGCTACCTCAGGCCGGTGAAGCAGTGGAACGACGGAAAAAAGGAAGAATTCGGAGTCCGGAAGCTTTTCCGGGCCGCATAAGGTTCTTTACGAGGTTGAAATGATATACGGTGGTTTGCAGTCCTGCTCGCTTATTGATTTTCCCGGCCGTGTCAGCTGTGTGTTGTTTTTTAGCGGCTGCAATTTCGCGTGCCCATACTGTCACAACCCCGAACTTGCTGCAGGCCTTGTTCCCGAGGGCTTCTCTCTTGACTCCAAGGGTTTTCTTCGGTTTCTCGAAGCCCGTAGGGGTTTTTTGGACGGCGTCGTGTTGTGCGGAGGTGAACCGACCGTGCAGAACGGAATCGAGGACCTATGCCTGGCTATCAAATCCATGGGTTTTTCGGTTAAGCTGGATACCAACGGAGGCTGTCCCGGTGTCCTGTCCGGACTTATAGACAAGAAACTGGTGGATTACATTGCAATGGACGTCAAGACATCACCTGATCTCTACTCAATGTATCTCGGCACTGACACGGGTGGTGAGGCGGTGGCTGAGAGTATCCCCTTGATCATCAAATCAGGCGTGTGCCATGAATTTCGAACCACGTGCGTAAAGCCGATAGTCAATGCAGAGGTTATAAGAGAAATTTCCACAATGCTAGATGGGGCGCATCTTTATGTACTTCAGAAGGCAAGAAAGGGGCATTGCCTGGACCCGGATTTTTTCAAGCCGGCTGACCGGTGCATCGATGAAGTTGAGCTTACGGCATTTAAAAAAATCGCGGAAAGCTGGATCGGGAAATGCGTGATCCGCTAAAAGCTTGCCTGTAGCCAGAGGCCGGGGTAAGGTCAGCAATAAGTTCCAAGGTGGAGTGCGATGATTGATCAGTCTGCGAAAATTTTAACCAATGAGAAGGTGGCGGATAACACCTTCCTTTTGACATTTCAATCGGTGGAGATCGCCGAGAGGGCCGAACCTGGTCAGTTCGTGATGGTGCAGGTTTCCGATGGCCTGGAGCCCCTGTTGCGAAGGCCTTTTTCCGTTTGTTCGGTGGAGCCGGAAGGTGTGGTTGTCCTTCTATACAAGAAAGTTGGAACGGGAACCAGGATCCTTTCTCAGGCCGGGCCGGGCGCAGAGATACGTGTTCTCGGTCCTCTCGGAAAAGGATTCAAGCTCCCAGGTCCTACGGTTTTACCTGTTTTGATATCCGGCGGAATAGGGGCGGCCCCCTTGATCTTCCTGGCCCGAAGCATTGAAAACCGCGGTTTTATATGGTTTGCAGGTTACAGGTCTGCGACGGAAATAGCACCGTTTTCCAGGCTTGGTGTCTCGGTCGAAAATATTTCGATCGCCACAGAAGACGGAGGAGCTGGAAGGAAATGCCTTGTCACTGAGCTTCTTGAAAGCTTTTTGAGCACCCCGTCTGAGCCTTTAGGGATCTTTTCGTGCGGACCCGCGGCCATGCTTAAACAGGTGGCCGCAACGGCCGAAAGGCACCGAATCGCCGCGCAGGTTTCGGTTGAAACCGCCATGGCCTGTGGTATAGGGGCGTGCCAGGGGTGCACGGTGGCTGCATCGCGGGCCGGGGGCAGGTACCGGCGGGTCTGCGTGGACGGACCTGTCTTTGATTCGGCCGACATAGACTGGAGTATGCTATGACATTTCCGGCGCCGGATTTGACAACCGCTATCGGCACTTTGAGGCTGAAGAACCCCGTGATCGCGGCATCGGGAACGTTCGGCTACGGGCAGGAATTCTCTTCACTGATGGATGTAAACTCGCTGGGCGGTATTGTTGTAAAGGGCCTTTCCTTGAAGTCGCGGGAGGGAAATCCTCCTCCGCGTATAGTCGAAACCCCTTGCGGAATGCTGAATGCAATCGGGCTGGCCAATATCGGGCTTGAACGTTTTCTCAGGGAAAAACTTCCCTGGCTGCAGCGGCTCTCCACCGCAGTTATAGTGAATATATACGGGCACAGCCTCGATGAATTCGGTGCGCTGGCAGGCGGGCTGCGCGGGGTGCCTGGAATAGCCGCTGTCGAAGTCAACATCTCGTGCCCTAACGTAGACAAAGGCGGCATGGCTTTCGGCGTGGATCCAGCTATGAGCGCAGAAGTGACCGGCCGGGTCAAAAACAACTCCGACAAACCGGTGATCGTCAAGCTTTCTCCGAATGTCACAGACATCCGTGATGTGGCCAGGGCGGTAGAAGACGCGGGCGCCGATGCCCTGTCCCTGATCAATACTCTGGCCGGGATGAGCGTGGACGTGGAAAGGCGAATGCCCAGGCTCGGAAACGTGGTTGGAGGCCTTTCAGGCCCTGCTATCAGACCCGTGGCTGTACATATGGTTTACCGGGCGGCTTCCTGTGTTTCCTTGCCGGTGATAGGCATCGGGGGTATAGCAACAGCCGTGGATGCTCTGGAGTTCATAATGGCGGGGGCCAGTGCGGTGCAGGTGGGCACTGCAAGCTTCATGAATCCCCTCGCCACCCTGGATGTCATAAGCGGGTTGGCCCGCTTTTGCTCGGAGCGTAATGTCTCTCGCATTTCGGACTTGATCGGTTGTATCCGCGTCGAAGGGCGCGAGAACCAACACTGATGGCATCGTAAAAAGTCAAAATAGCCCATCTATCGTCACCCCGGCGCAGACTGGGGTCCAGTGATTCCAACGACTTATAGATTCCGGCCTACGCCGGAATGACGGCTCCGGGACTTTTTACGGTTTCATCAACACGAAATTTCCAAGCAGGCAGCCGCGGATTAGACCAAAACAACCACCCATGCCCGATCAAAAGGGAAGCGTGAGCGAATATGCATACGGCCCGCGGCGTACCACCAGGCTGATTGACTGCAGGTGATGTGAACGGGCAAGAATGCCTTTTAGTTCGTCGATGCCCGTGGTCGTCGAGCCTTCCACTTCGATTATTACGTCTCCGGGACGTATCCCGGCCCTGGACGATTCGGACCCCTGCCTGACGGTTTTTATCTTTATCCCCTGTGCTTCAGTTCTGTTTTCAGAAATTTCTGCCACCTCAATGCCCAGGCGGCGGTCAAGGAGATTCAATGCCTGGTTTTCAGGGAAGGTTGACGCGGTCAACTCGAAATCAAGGTGCTTGTTTTCCCGGAATACCTCTATTTCCATGGCATCCCCGGGTACGAATCCGGTCAGGGTGCTGCGGTAGTCTTCGACATCCATAAGAGGCCTCCCGTTAAGCGAGGTGAGGACGTCTCCCCGGCGGATGCCCGCACCGGCTGCCGGGCTTTTTCTGATGACGTCTCCCACAAGCACCCCGCCGGTCTTGTCCGGATAACCGAAATATGATCGAAGAGGGCCGGTGAGTTCCTGTGTTTCAAGGCCCAGCCATGCAACCCTGACTTCTCCTTGCTTTATCAATTCACGCACAATTTTAGCAACTTTGTCGATGGGTATGGCAAAGCCGATTCCCTGTGCTTTCTGATAGATTGCGGTGTTTATTCCTATCAGTCCACCGTCTATGGTCAGAAGAGGGCCTCCGCTGTTGCCGGGGTTGATCGAGGCATCGGTCTGGATGAAATCCCTATAAATCCCGCCGTTTCCGCGCACCGAACGGCCTACGGCGCTTACCACTCCGGTGGTTACTGTATGTGTCAGGCCGAAGGGGCTTCCTATTGCTATGACAGTTTCTCCTATCATAAGATCGCGGGAGCTTCCCATGTGCACTTCGGGCAGCGGTTCGCTGCAGTCAATTTTTATCACGGCAACATCGCTTTTAGGGTCGGATCCGAGAAGGCGGGCGTCAAATTCGCGTTTATCCGAAAGTGTCACCTTAATAGTGTTGGCCTTTGCGATTACATGATGATTAGTGACGATGTGACCCGCATCTCCGTCTATGATCACTCCTGAACCGAGCCCGGAACGAGTGAATTCCCGCTGAAAAAGTTCGGGGAAAAAGTCCTTGAAAAAATCACGGCCGGAAAAGGGAAAACCCATGTCTACCGTTTCCTTTACGGTGGTGCTGATATTCACTACCGCAGGGCTCACGTTTTCCACCGCCTCGACTACGGCGTTACGCCTGATAGAAGCTTCGCAGATACCGGCGACAGCGAGTACGGTCATGATGATAACAACCGCTGTCCCAGGCATTGCCAGCGATTTTTGTTTAGCTGAAAATATCTTGTGCATCACTATCCTCCCCTGCAATGGTTCACCAGAATAATCTGCATCTGTTTTAACTGGATTATACCATGT
>CAYXDR010000046.1:0-12355 GCA_964463515.1 uncultured Desulfobacteraceae bacterium
CGATTCCGACCCCGACGCCGATAAGCCGGGGATGGTACTTTTTACGGTTTCATCAAGAGTAAAGGCAAGATTAAATCAACTTGATTATAGAGGCCCCTATGCATGGTTCAGGCAAATCTCCGTGGTCATTTCTCGGTTCACTTAAGCTCGCGGTCGTATTGTTGATTCTCATCGCCCTGACTTCTATAGCAGGCACTTTGCTTCCCCAGCAGGAAGCCGCCTCGGAATTCGCCAGAGGGCTGAACCCGGCGGCGCAAAACATCTGGCACTTCATGGGGCTGGGAAATCTCTATCATTCCTGGTGGTTCAGGATGCTGCTTGCAGCTCTGGCTGTCAATCTGACCTTTTGCACCATTGAACGGCTCCCGGGCGCTTTTAAAATTTACCGTGCAGCCCTCAAGCCGGACATGCAAAAACCTTTCGAAGGACTTCCTTCTGAGCGTACAGTTTCCACCACCGCCGAGCCCGCTGCAGCTGGAAAAGTGATTTCGGAAATTCTTTCCAAGCGTTATTGCCGCAGACAACACAAAAAATCCGGGGGGAATCTTTTTTTTGCCGCCGAAAAAGGACGTTTCTCCGTCTTCGGCGTCCATATGATCCATGCAAGCGTACTGCTCATACTGGCAGGAGCGCTGTTAGGGTCCTTTCTTGGGTTCCAGGCATATGTGAACATCCCGGAGGGAGAGGCAACCGGCACGGTCTTTCTCCGGGCAACAAAAAAACCTCTTGAACTGGGTTTTGCGGTTCGATGCGATTCATTCAACGTGGAATTTTACGACACCGGCGCCCCGAAGGAATACCGCTCACGGCTGTCTTTTCTCTCAGAGGACTCCAAGCCGGAGAACCAGCTTGTCAGGGTAAACCACCCTGCTGTTTATAACGGTGTAACCTTTTATCAATCCACCTACGGTACCATGCCGGGGGGTAAAGTGAAGTTGAAGGTGAAAAGGCTCGATCATCCTGAAGTCAAAGAAACCCTGCAGGCGGAACCGCTGACCAAAACCCTCCTTCCCGGAGGAAACAGCACGGTTAAAGTTCTCAACATACGAGACCGGTTCATCGACGAGGGAGCAGCAGTGCTTCTGTCCGTTGATACACCAAGAGAGAGGAACATAGAATTTTGGGTTTTCGAAAACCCCGAAGCTGCCAGGTCCAGGCTACCTGCTCCGATGGCCATGTCCCGCAAGTTTGATCCATCGGCTGCGAGACCGTTCCATTTTGAAATCGTTGACATGGAGCGCCGTTACTACACAGGGCTGCAAGCGAATAAGGACCCCGGTGTCCCCTTGGTTTGGAGTGGATTTATATTGATGATAGCGGGCTTTCTGATTGCATTTTTTATACCCCATCGCAGAATACGCATCAGGCTGGTGCCGTCAGGCGTAAAATCGTCTATCAGCGTCACCGGTTGGTCCAAAAGAAATGGAATGGGCCTTGACCGGGAAATCCAAGGTGTCCTCGAGGAAATTGTCAGGCGGATTCCCGACAGCGAAAGGAAAGAGAGCAGATGATTAATAACATTATTTTCAGTTATGTTACCTTTCTTTATTTTAGTATCTTTATTCTTTATCTTCTGATGTTGCTTACCGGGCGGCGAACGCCGGCACGACTCGCAACGATTTTCCTGGTAGTAACGCTTTTCCTCCATACAGGAAGTATAATACTGCGATGGGTTGAATCTTATCAAATGGGGTTCGGCCGAGCCCCTTTGACCAATCTATATGAATCCCTGGTATTTTTTGCATGGACTATCGGACTGATTTACCTTGTTTTCGAGCACCGCACCAAAAACAAGTCGCTTGGGGTATTCGCGCTTTTGATTGCTTTCCTGGCAATGGCATATGCTTCCTTTTCCCCGTCGGTCAACAGCAGGATCCAACCCTTGATCCCGGCTCTACAGAGCAACTGGTTGATCAGTCATGTTGTCACATGTTTTCTCG
Organism: uncultured Desulfobacteraceae bacterium; assembly: GCA_964463515.1. Lineage (GTDB taxonomy): Bacteria > Desulfobacterota > DSM-4660 > Desulfatiglandales > Desulfatiglandaceae > CAYXDR01. The sequence continues at coordinate 1,941 of CAYXDR010000046.1, forward strand.
GCTATGCGGCATTTGCACTTTCCTTCGGGCTAAGCGTCATTTACCTTATAAAACCGGAACGATCCTATGGTTCCAACTCCGAAGGACGATCGCCCTTCCGGTTTCCTGATCACGCTGTGCTCGATGAATTGAACCATCAAATGGTTGCTTTCGGCTTCGTAATGCTCACGCTCGGCATCATAACCGGCTCGGTTTGGGCTCATTCGGCATGGGGCAGTTACTGGAGTTGGGACCCCAAGGAAACGTGGTCTCTGATCACGTGGCTGGTTTATGCCGCCGTACTTCATTCAAGGTTCACCAGGGGGTGGCGCGGGAGACGGATCGCGGTCATGTGCGTCTTTGGTTTTGCGTGCGTTTTATTCACCTATTTCGGTGTCAATTATCTTGCCGGGTTGCACAGTTACGCCACCTGATGCACGCCGAAAAGTCTTTTTCCCGAACCCGCAGCCTGTTTTATAGAGAGGAGCATCTCGAATGCAGCGTGTCAAAAGCGGGCGAAGGCAGCACGGCAGGCGGAGTTTTCATGATTGACCAATGCTTTCCGTTCACGCTTGACCCGGCACAACACATCTTCTATACTCCCTGGAGTTTCAAACTCATAATGAATCGCTCAATGAGGTTCAAGCGGGGAAAACTCAGGCTGAACAGAATGTTCCCGATTCACAAGCCGGTATTTTCCGGGGCCCGCCCGAGGTAAACCGCGATCCCTTTGGATCGGCTTTATTATTCGTTTCGTATTTTTATTGACGGAGGCAAATGATTATTTCTCGTTCAATTGCGTTTATCGCCACCTGCGTGTTTTTAGCAGCCGTTTTGTCGATCACCGGATGCGTACCACAACAATACAGTGTAAAAGGAAACGAACAAAAAGCTGTTTCCAGCGGTTCATCCCAACCGGAAAGTGCCACGGAGGAAGCTGAATCTTCTCACGGAGAATTGGAACGAGTCTCGGTCAAAACTTCTCAGGAAGGCATAACTCCGACTTCTGGAGAATCTTCCGGTTTGCAGGAAGAGAAAAGGTCTTCTTCCGCCAAGGCCGAAACGCCCGAAAAACGGAGCAACCAGTATCTGCTCGATTCAGCCATGGGGTTTTACCAGGCCGGCTATGAATTCTGGGAAGAAGGTGATATTGAAAATGCACTGGATTCTCTGGATCAAGCCTATTCACTCATCCTCAAAGTAAAACCGGATGAAGACGCCTTGATACTCCAGCAGCGCGATGATCTTCGCGTGACTATTGCAAAAAGGATAATTGAAGTCTATGCATCCAGATTCACGGCGGTGAATGGATCTCATCAGGCCATTCCCCTTGTTATGAACAGCCATGTACAGAAGGCCCTGGATCTTTTCAAAGGAAGGCACAGGAAATTTTTCCTCGATTCGTATGTGCGGTCCGGGAGATTCCGCCCTGCTATCCTGGCCGCCCTGAAGGAAGCCGGCCTTCCGGAAGAGCTTTCCTGGCTTCCTTTGATTGAAAGCGGCTTCAAAGTGAGGGCGCTGTCCAGGGCAAGGGCACTCGGACTGTGGCAATTCATAGCATCCACAGGCTATAAATTCGGGCTGAAAAGGGATCACTGGATCGACGAACGGATGGACTCTGGAAAAGCCACCCTGGCTGCCATCAACTATCTCAAAGAACTCCATCAAATTTTTGGTGACTGGACCACGGCGTTGGCGGCCTACAACTGCGGAGAAGGACTTGTTCTGAGGAGAATACGAAGCCAAAAGGTCAATTACCTGGACAATTTCTGGGACCTCTACACCAGACTTCCATCCGAAACCGCGTTTTATGTGCCTAAATTTCTGGCTGTTCTTCACATCGTCAAAAACCCCGAAGCGCACGGTTTCGAGCTTCCGCCCGTGGACGAGCAGATAGCGACCGAGTCTGTAAAAATCAACAGGCAGGCGAAACTTTCGACGATCGCCGAACACATCGGCGTGTCCAAGGAACTGCTCGTGGAATTAAATGCCGAGCTACGGCAGGGCACTACTCCGCCACGGCCCTACGAAATCAAGGTGCCAGCAGGAAAAGGACCTTCTTTGCTGGCCGAGTTGAAAAACATCCCCACATGGTCTCCACCTGTACCTGCCTATGTTACCCATAGAGTGAAACGCGGGGAAACCCTTTCCAGGATCGCCAGAAGATACCGCACCAGCGTTAGAAAAATAATGGCGGTTAACAGAATTTCAAACACGAATCTGATAAGATCCGGATCCACATTGAAGATCCCGACATCCGCGGCCAAGGCCTCGATGCCGACAAGGCCCGCCGCTAAAACCCCCTCTTCCGGAGGATCTTTCCTGACTCACAAAGTGGCACGGGGAGAGACCCTTTCCACGATCGCCAGGAGATACGGAACCGGCGTTCAGAATATAAAGGTTGCAAACGGGCTTTCAAACACCCATTTGATAAGGGTCGGGCAGACGCTGAAAATACCGGCGCGTGGAAGTCATGCATCTCCCGTCGGAAGGCCCTCTGAATATGTCGTGCGCAAGGGAGACTCTTTGTGGCTTATAGCGCAACGTTTCGGGACCACCGTCAATGCAATAAAAACAACCAACGGCCTCAGAACAGCCAAGCTCAGCATAGGCCAGACGCTCAAACTGCCGGGGGCAAGCGCGTCAGGCCCAGCCAGCAGGGCTGTCGCTCCATACGTGGTGCAGAAGGGAGATTCCCCCTACCTGATAGCACAGAAGTACAGGATGGATCTGTCTGATTTCCTCCAATTGAACAAACTGACCCCGCGAAGCACAATATACCCCGGCCAGCAGCTGCTGGTAAAGGCCGACTGATTACAGTTTTCTCACTGCTCGAGCATGGGTATGCCGTAAGGCCCCTCTTCTATAAAGGCTATGCTGGGGGTTTTTCCTTCAAATCTAGGATGGTTCACCGCGTAGATCACTGAATTCTGCACCATCGCCTCGGCCTTGTCCCTGTCGGTTGAGTAACCGCTTTCCGCATCTATAAAATCCCATCCACTCTGACCGGGGATAATATGGTAATTCTCAGGCGTTATCTGTGGAGCACAATAAATCATGCCTTCTTCTCCCACTTTCCTGATCGGTTTCCCCCACATCTCCGGCTCCCATTGATCCTTGGTGAATTTCCAGCTCGGGTGCTGCAGAATATCCAGAAAAGCATAGGGACCCAAAATCTTGAACAGGTGCAGCAAAGTAACATATTCCTGTGAACCGATGGGTCGGACATCACAATTATTGGCGGCTATCAGCATGAACCCCTTTTCCTTGACGGCCGGAATGGCACCCACCGCGGCTTTGACACTCTGGTAATGATCGCGGCCGACGTAGCCTGCGTGCGTCAATACAATATCGTAAGGCTCTTTGACCGGTATTTTCACGAACTCGTTCATAGCCTCAAAAGCTGCCTCGTGGGCCTTGAACAGGTCTCCAGCATAGACGCCGGTAATCGACAGCGTGTGATCGAGGGTGGTGGATATCATGAAATCCACACCAACCGTCTCTGCCACTTCTACAGCCTCCTGGTGGCAAGGATTGCCTTCGAGAACCAGGTTCGTCGAATTGGGATGTTCCAGGAATTCGACGCTGTGAAATTTTTCTATAGTCTTGGTGTTGACCAATGCCGGACACACGGCCTTTCTGCCGCCTGAAATACCTGTCATGAAGTGTGCCTCAACCAGCCCGGACACAATTTTAACATCGGATTCATAAAAAATCTTATTCAAATAAACTTCAGTATCCTTCGTTGTCTTTGCAGCTAAAACCAGGCTGGACCAATCTTCGCAGTCATGGTCTACAATTCTGTACCTGTCGACTATATCCTGGCCGTACATTTGGATCCGTTCATCGAGAGTGCTGGGCCGGTGCATCCCGTTTCCGATCAGGATGACGATATTTTCCCTGCGCACCCCTGAACGTTCGATTATTTCCATCAGAGGCTGCAATATTCCGCTTTCCCCCTTGTAGGGTACAGGCCTGGTGATATCTGAAACAGTGATACAAACAGTCAAACCATCAACCGTCTTGCCCAGTTTTTCAGCTTTATTCCGAATAATCTCCGAAAGCCGCGGAGATCCTATGGGATTTTCGAGCGCACCTGCAATCTCGTCCTTCGAACTGGTCAAACAGGGCATTGGCTTCATTTTGAGATTTTCGCAGCCGGGGGGAACGGAAATATTCAGGTATTCACTGCCGAATTCCACCTTGATCTGTTTCCAGTTTTCGGTTTCCGCCCCGGCGATTATACGCGCCACATCTTCTCTCATCTGTATTCCTCCACAATTTTATTAATACAAAAACCAACGGCAGGCCAACGGGCAAGCCGGCGGGCATTCACAGCCGGTCCGGGCACCGCGGAAAATAAACAATCCATATTTCAGGAGCAATACGGGCAGGCGGCCATGTACCGGTCCAAGGCCACTTGCCCGAAAACAAAAACAAAACTTAACATCTCGATATTTATGATATGGCAATTAATGGAGGGGTGTCAACTATGAACATCTGCACTGAAACACAGATAACAGGCTATCGTCTTTTTCTTCCCCTCCATTTTAATGTCATACGGATTTTCTCTCTTTGTCGCGCAGGATTCTCCGCAGAACTTTTCCCACTGGAGTTTTGGGAATTTCATCGATGAACTCCACTTCCCGAATCCTTTTATATGGGGCAATTTTTTCGGCGCAGAACGAAATCAGTTCCTCTTTGCTGACCTTGCCCTCCGGCTTTAGCACCACATAAGCCTTGGGAATTTCTCCGGCCGAAGGATCAGGCCTTCCGACAACAGCGCATTCCTTTACCGCGGGGTGTTCATATACCGCAGCCTCCACCTCCGCCGGCGCTATTGTGTATCCCTTGTAGAGAATGGTTTCCTTCTTGCGGTCGACAACACTGAAATATCCTTCATCGTCTATCACCGCCAGATCTCCGGTATAAAGCCAGCCGTCACGCAGCGTTTCCGCGGTATCCTCCGGGCTGTTCAAATAACCCTTCATTACTTGGGGCCCTCGTATCACCAGCTCTCCGATTTCTCCCGGGGCTGTTTCTCTGATACCGTCCACCTGGTCGACGATGCGTGCATCGGTGTCGGACACAGGAATGCCTATCGTTCCGATCTTGACCCGTTTGAGGGGCGAACTGTGGGTTTCAGGTGAAGCTTCGCTCAGACCGTAGCCCAGTGCCATCTTCACGCCTGTTATCCGTTCCCATCTCTCTCTGATTTCGGGGGCCACGGGCATCGCCCCTGCCTTTACGTACTTGAGACTCGATATATCGTATTTCTCTATCAACGGGTTGACAGCAAGCGAGGCGAACAACGAGGCAGCCCCGTAAAGCACGGTGGCTTTCTCCCTCTGAATGGTCTCAAGGACTTCAGTAGCATCGAAACGAGGAATGATAAACACCCTGGCACCGCAGTATACAGGAGAATTCACGCAGGTACAGCCTCCCCAACTGTGGTAGAATGGCAACAGCCCAATGACGACTTCATCTTCGCTCCAGCCGAACCATGCCGAGTTCTGCATGGCATTAGCCACGAGATTGAAATGTGTGAGCATAACGCCTTTTGGAAAGCCTGTCGTGCCACCCGTATATACGATAACCGCCACATCATTGCACGGATCTCCCTCGAAAGACGGGGGATCCGGTGGATATTCCCGGAATATTTTGTCCAGGCTCAAAGCACCTTGGGCTTCGCCGTCTACTATGACGACATGTTCCACCGAGGTGTCGCCGCGGCTGCCTGCCACCAAGGGATAATGGCCCATGTCGGTGAGGATCACTTTGCTGCCCGTGTCCCGGATCTGGTGTTTCAATTCGTTTTCACGGTAAAGCGGGTTTGCGGTGGTGACCGTGGCACCTGACTTGAGTATGCCGTAATAACCAACAACAAATTCGAGGCCGTTCGGAAGAAACAGTATCACTCTGTCCCCGGTGCCGATACCAAGGGATCCAAGGCACGAGGCCAGCCTGTTCGATAGTTCGTCGAGCCTGCTGAAACTCAGATGCCGATCCCTGCAAGTAAAAGCGATCCGCTCAGGCCATTTCTGTGCGGAATCGGTCAAAAACTCAAACAACGGTACTCTAGGGTAAGCCAGGCTGACCGGCACGTTTTCCGGCCAGATCTTGAACCAGGGCCGGTCCTCCGGCACTCGATATATTTCAGGTTGCTGGTTTAGGGGATCATTCATCTTCTTCGCCTCCTCAAGTCGAATTTACATTTTCAGTTCTGTTCGCCCTTTTTTGAATCACAAACACCGCCAGCAGCAGGAAACCTCCCATCAGATTCACGATATGGTTCGGGAAAAACAGGGCCAGAGCCGAAACCACCAGCACCGCGCTCTCGGCAATCCTGTTGTCCCGTGCAAGATATCCGACAAGGACCGATGAAAGAGAAAGCAGGCCGACAGTGCAACTCACGATGGCTATTATAACAACGACAGGCGGACCGTCCAGCAAAAGCGGACGGTATGCCATCAAAATTGGAATCACATAAAGACCGACCGCAGCAGCACAGCTCGCAAACCCGGTCTGCATAGGCTTCGACTCGGCGACCCCTGCCGCGGCAAACGAAGCAAGGGCGACAGGCGGTGTCACATTTGAAGTCTGGCTGTACCAGAATACGATCATATGAGCGGTAATAAGATACATGCCCATTTCCATGAGCGCAGGGCCGGCCAGAATCACAAGCACTATATAGGCGGCGGTTACAGGAAGTCCCATCCCAAGGAACAGGGCAGCTATACCAACCAGAATGATCGCAATACCCTTTATGCCTCCCGAGAAGGACAGCACGATGCTCGAGAACTTCAATCCCAGACCCGTCAAGGTAACCATCCCGACGATGATGCCCGCAGCCGCACAGGCTGCCGAAACCATTACCGCATTGTGCGACCCCTTTTCAAGCAGGCGGATGATATCCGTTAACCCCACTCTGGTTTCTTTTTTCAAAAAACTCACCGCCAGCACTGAAACCACACCTACAAATCCCACCATCATTGGGCTGTAGTGTTTCACCAGGAAATAGACAAGCACACCGATGGGAATGAAAAACTGATACCCGGATTTTACGGTATCCCAGAAATTTGGAATATCCTCTTTGCTCAGCGCCCTTATTCCCATTTTCCTAGCCCTGAGATGGACGAAACAGTAGGTCGCGAAATAATACATACAGGCAGGTATAATCGCGATCTTGACGATTTCCAGGTAAGAAGTGTTAGTGAATTCCGCCATCAAGAACGCACCGGCCCCCATTATCGGCGGCATCAACTGGCCCCCCGTGGAAGCGGCAGCTTCGATTCCTCCTGCTATGTGGGGTTTGTACCCGGTTCTTTTCATCATAGGTATGGTAAAGGAGCCTGTGGTCACGACATTGGCTACGGCGCTCCCGGAAACAGAGCCCATAAAACCGCTTGCGATAACAGCCGTCTTTGCCGGCCCGCCTACCATCCTGCCAGTCAATGCATAGGCAAATTTGGTGAAAAAGGCGCCTCCCCCTGTTCCCTCCAGAAAAGATCCGAAAAGCACGAAAAGGTACACGAAAGTCGCCGCGACCCCCAGGGGGAGCCCGAAAAGTCCTTCGGTGGTAAGATAGAGCTGACCGATTATTCGATGAATGTTGTATCCCTTATGACCCAAAATTCCCGGCATGTAAGGCCCGAGATAGGCATAGAATACAAACAGCAAGCATATTATACTCATAAAGCTGCCTATCACTCTCCTGGCGGCTTCCACCACGAGGAGGACGGCGACGATTCCGAGGGTTACATCCGTTGAAGTCCAGTCACCCTGTCTCCAGATAATTTGATCAAATGAAAAAATGATATATAATACAATAACAAAAGATAGTATAAATAAAAACAAATCCAGGATTAAATATATATCGAATCGTTCACGCGAGGCTTTGCTCGAAGCAGGATAGTAGAGATAAACCAGGCCCAAAATCAACATCAGGTGAATACCCCGTTGAAACATAGCGGTAAGTGCACCGAAACCTGCTGTGTAGAGCTGAAAAATAGCGAGGGCGACCGCTATGCTCGTACCCAGCAATGCAAAAAAACCTCTCAATCTTCTCTTGCCGCTGTGCTTTACAGCTTCTTGTTTATCCATCTGCAGACCTCAATTTAGACACCAGCGAAAACACCGCCGGACGCATTTCCATGTGGACATCCAATAATTTTCCTTCGGCCAAATCGGTGAGATTCACTTCTCTTCGCCCGGTTAAAAGTTTATGGTCCACACCTCGAGAACCGACTCTCAACAAAAAGTTTCCCAAGGGTTTTTCAATTTTCTTGATCCATGTCCAATTCCCGTCTCCGACAACATGCCCATGCCCTTCCCAGTGTCCCATGCCTGCACCAAACATTATAAAATACATTTCCTCAAGAAAAACCCCATGCTCTTTTTTTAAACTGAACACTTCGCACACCGGTTTAATATCCACGGAATGCATATAGCAAATCTTGAATTTTTCACCCCAGGATAAAGGGATTTTCACGACAGGCGACCGGGATTTCACCTCGCTGCATACAACCCACGGTCTGGGCCACGCAAGAAGGGCGATCAGCACGGCGCCGGCCAGGATGATGATCGCCCTTCTCATAATTTCCACCTAGTTTCCATCCGGAAATGGTCCTTTTGCCCAATCTCTGCGTCAAACTGCGGGCTTGTTTGTGCGACGTACCCCAGTACGTCTCCGCGCAAGCCCTTGTTTTCTTTGCATCGCAAGGCGATGCTCAGTCCCCAATCGCTTCGCTCTGGGTCCCCAGTTTCCTTGACCTTGGACAAAATCCCTCATTTCCGATCTGGAAACTTCGCTAGTGCCATCCGGTATTTCCGGATGGGCACCACCTAGTTTTTCGTAATCAAATGATCAGGCACTGTGACGCCTATTTCCTTGAAATATTTGACCGCACCTGGATGAAGGGGAATGGGAGAAGCCTTTATCGCATTTTCCGGTGTAGTAAATTTTGCGAAAGGATGAATTTTTTCAAGATAATCCTTATGGTCGAACACGGCCTTGACAAGGTCGTAAACCATTTTTTCACTCATATCGGCGTTGCATATAACGGTATTCCAAACGGATGGATTCTTAACAGAGTAGTCCTGCCCCTTATATATTCCGGCATCCAGTTCAAAGGGAGAATAAAACGGGTACATCCCGCATATCTTGTCGATGTCCTCCTGGCTGAAAGGTATCAGCACTATGTCCCTGGTGGTTGCAAGATCCATTATCGAAGAAGTTGGAGCGGCCACATCCCAGAGCCCAACGTCTATGGTGCCGTCTTTCAGTGCATTTGCTGTTTCCGTAAACGAAAGACGGTGCACGGTAAAATCATCGTATGAAATGCCCAATGCCTTCAAAACCAAGTTAGTCTTAAACTCGGTTCCACTGCCCGGCGCACCGACGGAGACACGCTTTCCTTTAATGTCGTAAATGGTCTTTACACCGGAGTCTTTCAATGCAACCACGTGAAAATGATGGGGGTACATCTGAAACATAGCGAGAATTTTTTGAGGCTTGCCGTCGAATCTTCCCTCGGCGTTATAGGCCTGGTATACGGCATCATTCATGGCCTCGCCGGTCAGGCTCTCCGCCCTGTTAACAAGGCGGATGTTTTCGACCGAAGCTCCCGTAACCTCGGCAACCGCTTCTACGCCGGGGACGTACTTTGTCCATATCTCAGCCACCCCGCCGCCGTATGGATAATAGACGCCGCCCGTCCCCCCCGTCGCAATCGAAATATATTCCGTTTTGGCATCTGAAACACCCGGAGAAAAAACCAACGCTGCAATGGCTGCACATAGTACGGGATACATTATTTTCCTGATCCTCATAAGCCTGCCTCCTTTTCATGTTAAAGTAAGGTTATTCCTCAACGGCAACATGCCGTCACACGAAACTAATTTTCAGGCTTTAAGCTTATTCGGGCTAGGCTGCACATCATTAAATTGAGAAACAGGGAAAAAGCCGGAGTCGCATTCGCCGCAGCTATCTGGAGTAGAGCCTGACCTGGCCGCCCGGACCTCTACGGGTATGAAGGGTATAAGAAACCCGAAACCCGTCATTCGCCGAAACTCTAACAGGAAATATCAGACAATTAAGCTTTTCTGTCAAGGATTTTCCCGGTTGATCAAAGAAGTAAGCATCCGGCCTTCCGACGAACTCCGTTATGCCGGTTGGAAGTACCGATTTCGATACCGATCAAAACACACTGGCGTCAAAGGATATTGGGCGCTGGACAAAAGGCGGGGACGGGGGGTTGGCTGCGGGAGATTCATCGGGGAGATGGAAGGTCGAGCGGGGAACTCCAGGGCAAAAGCAAAAACTTTCATTTCAGTTCAGGTGGTGCCCATTTCATTATCAGACTTGAAAATAGCCCCGACAGGGAATACAAAGTCTTTCTCGGGGAGGACTTAAAAATATGAAGGTCCCGCAGCGA
>CAYXDR010000047.1:0-11101 GCA_964463515.1 uncultured Desulfobacteraceae bacterium
GGCTGTTCCCTAACTGCCCAGCAGCCATACAACAACGTGGTCAGAACGGCGCTCGAGGCCCTTTCGGCCGTACTGGGCGGCACACAGTCCCTCCACACAAACTCTCTCGACGAGGTGCTGGCTATCCCCACCGAAGAGGCTGCCACGATCGCCCTTCGAACCCAGCAGATTATTGCCGAAGAGTCAGGAGTAGCAAACACCATAGATCCCCTCGCAGGGTCCTATTTCGTGGAAGCGTTAACCGAGAAGATCGAGGAGGAGGCTTTTTCCATAATTGACAAGATAGACCGGATGGGGGGGATGCTCGCAGCCATAGAGCATAATTATCCACAACGGGAAATAGCCGATTCCGCTTATCTTTACCAACGCCAGATCGACAGCGGAGAAAAGACCGTGGTGGGTGTCAATAAATACAGGACAGATGAGTCGATACCGGTTGAGATGTTGGAACTCGACGAAGAACTTGAACGCTTGCAGATCGAAAAAACATTACGTGTCAAGGAAAACAGAAACGGTGCAGAGGTGCGCGAATGCCTGGAAAAGCTTCAGGAAGCATGCGTTTCCGGTGAAAATGTCATGGAGCGGTTGGTCGAGGCTTCCAAAGCTTATGCAACCCTCCAGGAGATGTGTGATGTGTTTCGTGCTTCGTTCGGGGAGTACCGGGACCCCGGGATTTATTGAGCGTCTAGACGGAGGGCGGTCATGAGACAGCGCAGAAAGATACGGATAATGGTTGCCAAACCGGGCCTCGACGGCCATGACAGGGGTGCTAGAATAATTGCGAGGGCATACAGGGATGCAGGCTACGAGGTGGTCTATAGCGGGCTGCACCAGAGTCCGGAGGAGATCGTCGAGGCCGCTGTTCAGGAGGATGTGGACTTAATCGGCCTTTCAAGCCTCGCGGGCGCTCATAAATATCTTTTTCCGCGGGTGGTGGAACTGTTGAAAGAAAAAGGCGCCGATGATATCGTTGTTTGCGGCGGCGGAATAATTCCTGAGGAAGACATCGAATTTTTAAAGCAGGCCGGTGTCAGGGAGATCTTTACTCCCGGCAGCTCACTGGATGAAATAGTCGCCTGGGTGGAGGAGAATGTAAATGCCAGGTAGGGTTAACGAGGCCATCAAAATTGGTGGAAACGTAAAAGGTCGAAAAACCCCGCTCCGTAGTGTTTATGGCGGCGTCAAAATCGAATACAGGTTGTTATGAATGAATCAGTAGAGAAAGTGATCAAGGGAGATGTAAGAACGGTCGCAAGGCTCATCCGGGACATCGATGACTGTATGCCGGGAGTCAGGGGTGTGCTTAAAGAACTCTACCCGCACACAGGTAATGCATACGTGGTGGGGGTGACCGGATCGCCCGGCGTGGGCAAGAGCACCTTGGTAGACCAGATGGTGGCACACCTGAGAAAGCAGGGGAAAACCGTCGGTGTGCTGGCGGTGGACCCGACAAGCCCTTTCAGCGGGGGTGCCATTCTGGGCGACAGGGTCAGGATGCAGCGCCACAGCATGGACAACGGGGTGTTCATCCGTTCCCTGGCTACCAGGGGGCATTTCGGTGGATTGACCCAGTCAACGCGGAGTGCAGTGGATGTGCTGGATGCCATGGGAAAGGATTACATCCTGGTGGAAACCGTGGGTGTCGGCCAGGATGAAGTGGACGTCATGAAGACCGCGCATACCACGGTGATTACCCTTGTGCCCGGCATGGGAGACGACATACAGGCGATCAAGGCGGGGATACTGGAGGTGGGAGACATCTTCGTTATCAACAAGGCCGACAGGGATGGAGTCGAACGTACGATAAACGATCTGCAGATGATGCTGGAAATGGATCGAAGGAGCAGCGACAGAGACGGATGGCAGCCGCCGATACTGGAAACACGCGCTGTTTTTGACTCGGGCATCGACGAACTGCTCGAACGGATAGCTGCGCACTCCGAATACCTGGCCGGACGTTTCGGTGCTCTTGGTTTCAGGCGCAATGAGGAGCATGTACGCGGGGAGCTTCAGGAGTTGGTCAAAAACAGGCTGGTGGAGGAAGTGCTTGGGAACCTGATGGATTCCGGGGAATTCGACAGGGCGGTGGAAGCGGTTGTCAAGGGTGAAACCGATCCTTACAGCGCCTGTGATTCTCTCCTGCTGCCTGTGAAGGCTTCCTGAACCGCAGTTTTTCGTGCAGGCGGCGGAAGATATTTATTTATGACTCCGAGAAATTATCATTCGGATTCAGTTGGAAAAGAAAAAGCGGGACTGCGCTGGTGGTTGATCCATGCAGGGTTAAGCCTTGTGGCCACGTTTTTCCTGCTTTTCGGAATAAACCTTTTGATTGCGGCCTACGGGCTCTCCGACCCTTTTTACTTCGTAATGACATTTTTTGCATCGAACCTGATCATACTGATCAGCGGTACGCTTTTGACGGGATTCTGCTGGCGGATGATCGGGTCGGTGACCGGGCGGAGCCGTCCGGACGCCTGACAGGAGGCATGAACATGGCATCCCCTGCCGCCAGGAAAAGCCTGCCCATAGGCAGGCGGCTTAAGAAGCTTCGCAAGGACAGGAAACTTACACTGAAACACCTTGCAAACGAGACCGGCCTTGCTCCTTCATACATTTCATCGGTGGAAAAAGGAGAAGTGATTCCGCCTGTGGCTGTTCTCCTTCAGCTTTCAAAGGCTCTGGGCATCGATTCCAGCCTGCTTCTCCAGGCCGAGCGAAAGATGGCCGGAAAAAAGAAGGAAGAGGATGACCAGCGCCGCACCGATTCTTATTCCTACGAAAACCTGACCCCCCAGGCCGGAAGCAAACACCTGAAAGCCTTCCGGGTTTTCATCGAACCCCGTTCCGAGCACCGGGCGGGAGCGAGCTACCAGCACCAGGGGGAAGAATTCCAGTACGTTCTGACCGGCAAGGTGGAAGTGATGATCGGAGAGAGCAGAAACGTGCTGGAGCCGGGACAAAGCATTCACTTTGATTCATCCATCGTTCATAAACTTCGAAATCTCAGCGCGGAACGGGCCGAGTTGATTGTGGTGCTTTACACGCCCTGAAAAACCTTGGGGGTCGCGATGTCCTTTAACTTGACCGAAGAACAACGCATGATCAGGGCGATGGTTCGTGATTTCGCCCGTGATATGCTACTACCCACAGCCTCGGAGAGAGACAGAACATGCGAGTTTCCCGCCGCGAACCTCGAGGCGATGGGCGAGCTGGGATTGATGGGCATGAACGTGCCTACCGACTACAACGGTGCCGGGGTGGATGCTGTAAGTTACTCGGTGGCCCTCCAGGAGATCGCCTATGCATGCGCTTCAACCGCCGTGATAATGTCTGTTCACAATTCGGTGGCATGCGGGCCGATTTATCTGTTCGGCTCTGAATATCTCAAGGAGACATACCTGAAAGCACTGGCCTCGGGAAGCATGCTTGGCTCCTTTGCGTTGACGGAAGCAGGGGCCGGGTCGGACCCCGCAAGCCAGCGCTCCACAGCAGTGAAGGACGGATCATCCTATATTATAAACGGCACTAAAATGTTTATAACTTCCGGGAAGAGCTCGGATTTGACGGTTGTTACGGCCTACACCGACAGGGGTAAAAGACATCGCGGCATCAGCGCATTCGTAGTGGAAAAAGGGACGCCTGGGTTCACTGTGGGCAAGGTTGAAGAAAAAATGGGGCTTCGGGCGTCGGATACCGCTGAGCTGATTTTCGAGGATTGCCGTGTTCCGGAGGAAAACCTTCTTGGAAGCGAGGGCGACGGGTTTGTAATCGCAATGGCATCGCTGGATGGGGGCAGAATCGGCATCGCCTCCCAATCGGTGGGGATTGCCCAGGCATGCCTCGATGCTGCAGTTGAATATGTCGGAACCAGAGTCCAGTTCAACCGGGCGATTTCGAATTTTCAAGGGCTGAGATGGATGATTGCGGACATGGCGGTTCAGGTGGAAGCGGCGCGTTTGCTCACATTCAACGCGGCGGCGATGAAAGATCGCGGGCTCGATTTTTCCTCTGCGGCCTCTATGGCCAAGTTGTACGCATCCGAAATGGCCAACCGCGTGGCCTACAGCGCCCTCCAGGTCCACGGGGGTTACGGTTATATAAAGGATTTTCCGATCGAACGTTTCTACCGCGACGCCAGGGTGCTTACCCTTTACGAGGGAACCAGCGAAATTCAGCGCAAGGTTGTTTCCGACAGCATCCTCGGCAGGCAGAGCCAGCGTTGATGGTTCAGGAGGGATGCTGCTTTGTGCCCGACAGTGCCGTGTAGATGTCGGATATCACCGAACGACTGATCTCGGCCATGGCAAGACTCATCGCTTCTGCGACGGAACCCGGGGTTTTGTCCGGGCATTTTTGGACCGAAGAATAGGTTTTCTGAAAAACCAGCCTTTTTGCAGGATCCGGCTCCCCTTCCAGCTCCAGGTTTACCGTGACGGCCATGACCGCTTCCCAGCGGTCGGGAAGGTCCCTTTCATGGAATTCATCCACCGAGCCTGAAACAACATGCGTCGAGCCTGTATTCATTCCAGGTGGAAGAGCCGCCTCGAAAAGGCCTGATCGACCCATGTCCCTTGCAATGAAGTATGAAACCAAGTCCGCCGGAACCGCCCGCCACTTATGATAACTGTAGGCATCCCTGGAGAAGGGCTTTTCGCGGAAAATTATCTGCGTGGTATTGTAGATAGGCGCCGATGTGAATCTTTCGACGGCGACTACGTAGGGAAGTGCCGGGCTTTCGGCCCAGCGCACGGGCTCGTATTCCAGGGTGTAAAATTCGATCTTAATCGGGTGTTGATTGAATTTCAAGCAGCCTGCCGCCATTACGAACGCCAGCACCGGCAGCAGTAGAAATGCCCTTTTCCAGTGTTTCATGTATTTTCTCCTGACAAATGTTTGTCCGGACTCCTTCAACGCCTGGGCCGAGGAAGCCTGGGCTGAGGAGGCTGCCCGAAAAACAAGCGGGATGGATGTTCGGCAAGCAGCTCTGTCAGCCTGTTGAGATTATCTGTTGCCTCCTCTAGATTCTGAGCCGCGGCAGACAGTTGCCTGGTCAATGATGAAACGGAGCTGTCGGTCTCACCGGCAAGTTCGTTCAACCCCTTCATGAGACGACCGGCGTCTTCGGCGGCGCGTGTGATCCCTTCAAGGGAACTTTGAAGCGGTTCTTCACTACGATCTACAAGAATATCGATGCGCGCGGCAAGGCCGTTCAGGCGTTCAATGCCGACCGCGGCCCTGGCCAGAGTTGAGTCGAGCCTGTGAGCCGCCTGTTGAACCGATGACATCATCGCGTCCACTTCATCGCTGTCAGCCATTTTTTTCCACGATTCCACCGCTTCCTTGATGCTGCCCGAGACCCCTTTGATATCTGCCTCAGCCATAACCCGGCCGGCGCCGTCTAGGGTTTCCATTATTTTCCCCGTGATTCCTTCAACATCAATCGCTCGGATCTGATCGATCACATCGTCCAGTCCTTTCAACAGTTCGCTTATTTCAGAAGGGCGTGAAGGGATCACCGGGTACTTGGTGGGAAAGTCAAGATCGAGTGTTCTGCCGGGTTCCCCTGGGCGGCTGCGATCGATTTCAACGAACATGCTTCCCGTGATTCCAACGGTTTTCAGCTGGCTCACCATGTCGCTTTCCACTTCTTGGCCGGATTCGATCTCGAGAACCACTTCAATCAGCTTGGAATCAGGCGCTACATCTATGCTTTCGACTCGGCCTATGGAAACTCCGCGGTACTTAACAGGGCTGTCTTTGTTCAGCCCCTGGACCGATTCATCGAAATAGGTGGCGTAATAAGCTCCTTTCTGCAAAAAACGGCTCATGCCGAGCCAGATCACCGCGGCCAGGGCTATGGACAGCCCGGCTGCAACGAAAATCCCCACAGCCATTTTGCTCCGCTGGGACGCCATTATCGCAGACCCTCCGACGGCGCGGACCCGGGCGGCAGGCGGTTGAAAAACCTTTTTACCGTTTCGTTTCTGCTGCGGTCGCGCAAATCTCTAGGGTCGCCTTCGGCGATGATCCCCCTTGTTTTTCGATCCAGCATCACGACCCTGTGGGCGATGGTGAAAATGCTTTGAAGTTCATGCGTTACTATTACCATTGTCGTTCCGAAGCTGCGGTTGAGGTGCAGTATCAGGTCGTCAAGTCCGGCGGAGGTGATGGGATCGAGACCTGCAGAGGGTTCGTCGAAGAAGAGAATCCTCGGATTGAGCGCCATGGCCCTTGCCAGGCCGGCCCGCTTTTTCATGCCGCCGCTCAACTCGGCGGGCATGTGATTTTCGAATCCTTCCAGGCCCACCAGTCCTAGCTTCATCTGGACCAGGGAAGCTATGAGTGCCGGGGGAAGATGCATATTCTCCTCGACCGGAAGGGCAATGTTTTCGGCCAGCGTCATGGAACCGAGAAGTCCGCCCGCCTGGAAAAGGACACCTATTTTTCGAAGAAATTCCTTTCTTTGTCTTTCATCGGCTTTCCAGATGTCAGTTCCGTCTATGACAACCCGTCCCCCTCCCGGTTCGATCAGCCCGATCATATGTTTCATAAGGGTGCTTTTGCCGCAGCCGCTTCCCCCCAGGATGACGAAAATTTCACCTTCGTAAATTTCGAACGAGACACGGTTGAGAATGACTTCTTCTCCATAACCTCCGAGGAGGTCCTCGACCTTGATCATAACTTTTGCCGCCATCGCCAGATTCCAGAATAAAGTTCTTGAATTTTCATGCTACCAGTACCTGAGAATTACTGCAAATAACGAATCCGCAACGATAATGAGGAAGATGGCTGTCACCACGGCAGAGGTGGTCGCTTCTCCGACCGAGGTTGCGCCTCCCCGGACCTGGAAGCCTTTCAGGCAACCTGTCCAGGCGATCAGAAAGGCGAATACAAGGCTTTTGCCCACTCCCCAAAATACGTCGAACAGCGTCAAGGTGTCGATAGTCTGGTTTATGTAGGCTATGCCTGTCAGGTCGAGCATGAAAACCCCGACTATCATTCCTCCGGCTATCGCAAACAGGTCGCTGAACAAGGTCAGCAGCGGAACCATCACTGCCGCGGCGAGTATCTTGGGGATTGCCAGGAAACGCACCGGTTCGAATCCCATGGTTGTAAGGGCATCTATTTCTTCGGAAACTTTCATGGAGCCGATTTCAGCCGCGAAAGCCGACCCGGACCTGCCTGCCACGATAATCGCGGTCATTATGGGGCCGAGTTCTCTTGTCATCGCCAGGCTGACCAAAGACGCGACATAAATGTTGGCGCCGAACTGCTGCAGCTGGGCTGAAGACATGAAGGCCATTATCAGGCCCAGCAGGAAACTTATGAGCGCCACAATCGGCAGGGCGTCGACCCCGGTGCGCTGCATGTAAAGAAATAAATCTCCGGTCCGCAATGACCCGGGGTGAAGCGCGACATGACAAAGGGCAATGCATATGGAGCCGAGAAATGAAAGCATGTTTTTGAACTCGGAGAAAACATTCATGGCCGCCTCTCCGAGTCTGACCAGCACCGGCTGCCGTGGTGCTTTAATTTCAACTGCATTGCCTAAAGATTCAAAATCAAGCAGCAGAAGCGTTTCTTTTATTTCGTCGCCTGCCCCTGTAATGCGGAAACCGCCTTTTCGGGCAACTGCTTTTTTCTTGATCTGCAGCAGCAGCAATGCGCCGAAATCGTCCATGTAGGTGACTCTTTCCATGTCTGCAATAACCAAGGTGCCGGAGGGCGGGTTGAATTCGGTTTCAAGCGATTGTATCAAGCCCGGCGTGCTGGATGAATCCATCACCCCGTGTAAACGCACGGCGGTTTGCCCTTCTTCGGTAACGATACGGTAGCCTGCCGGGTTTGCCTCGGGCAATTGCATAAATCACCGCCCGGATACTTTCAGGTTCATGAGGTCGTCTTCGGTTATGCCGAAGGCGGCTTCAACAGCGGGCATGTTCATTTGAAAAATGACCCATCCGGCGGCTTTTTCGTCCAGGTTCAGTTTCATTGCTATTTCGGTGCAGCGCCTGCCCATGGGGTTAGCCCTGTCGCTTCTGTAGAGGCAAAGAAGGCTGTGGCTGGATTCATCCGCAGCCTTGAATTCTATGCCGCCGTAGCTTTGGCCGATCACATCCTCCCGTTTGAGCGTTTCTTCCTCGAAGCATGCCTCGAACACCAATTTGCTCGAATCGAGCAGAAGGACGCCTTTGTAGGGTAGATTATGACTTTTGTGAAGGTCCATGAAGTCCCTCAGCAGCGTCCGGGTTTTTTCCCTGTCCCGGTGGGCCAACGGTTCACTCAGCAGTGACTTGACCACAAGGTAGTCCTTGGAAATAAGATTTCCCAGGTCAGCGAGCTGTGCTGTCATTGGCCTTTTTGCCGGCCCCGGGATTTTGATGTGATAAACAGCTGCTGCGCTTCCAAGGACAAGAACGGCTGTGATGAGAAAGAACCATTGTTTCATGCGCCGGTAGCGCCGCTCAAGCCTGCGCTGGCCGGTGGCATCGGTGATGAGAAGCAGAACTCCCTGGTGTCCTCCGTGGACGTCCCGCAGCGTGGAACCGGAAACTTTAAGTGTCCGCGAGCTGCCGGCCTGGGTTGTCGAGGCGAAAAGACTGCCTTGTTGTTTGTAGTCTTTTTCAAGTTGGTTGATATAGGCTTTCAGCTTTTCAGGTTCATCGAAAAGCTTTTCGGGAAAAAGCCCTCTCAATTCACGGTCGCTGCGTTGGAACATTCTCTGTGCGGATGTGTTCCATGTGAGAATTTTTCCCTGGTTGTCCGCGACCAGCACGGCCTCCGGCACCTGGTCGCAGAACTCGGCCAGCCCCTGGGCCACCCTGGTGGTTTTGTCCAGGCGTTCAGCAAGTGTTGCCGCGATTTCGCGGGAGACTTCCGGGAATTCCAGCATGAATTCCGTAGCTTTTTCCCTGGAAAGTTTTATGACTTTAACGTGTTCGACGGCTTTGGCTGTAGCGGTTCTACCGGCACACATGAAAAAGGACATTTCACCGAACAAAGTGCCGGGTTCACGGATCGTGGCTATTTGTCTTTTTCCCTTGACAATATCAACCGCCCCCGAAACCAGGATGTAGAGATCCTGAGACTCGTCTCCTTCAAAAAAAAGGATGCGGCCTGCGTCATAGGTTACGGTGTATTGGGCAAGAGATTGTTCGTCAACGAGTTCCTTGAGCATCGGGTCGTTATCCGCAGAAAACCTTGTGTGCCCGATACCGCCTTATGCAACCTTTTTTAAGAGGCGCCTGAGGCGGTCCCGAACACCGCGCACAAAGGTCTCGGCGGGGCTCCTGTGATAATAGCGGGCTTTTTCGGTGCTGCTTACGGCCCGTGGAACGTGTACCAGCTTCAACTTGGTCACGGCCATAAGATCATCCCTTAAAAATCTTCGAAATATGAGATTCAGGGGGCATAATTTGAATTCACCCTCGAAAATAGCAGCCCCCCAGTCGATTATATAGGGATGGCCGTCTTTTCCCACCAGGATATTGGCCTCCTTTTTGAGATCGCAATGAGCGACTCCCCTTTGGTGGATTCTTCTCACGACCCCTTCGAGCTCATCAAAAAAAGCCACCGGCAGCGACACCTCCCTGTAGGCGTTTTCAATGGTCCTTCCCGGTATTTCTTCAATCACAAGCGCCAGTCCGCTGATCACCATGAACAACCTGGGGGACCTGTCAAAGCCCCGGAGGTGGCGGTAGGCTTTTGCTTCCCGCCAGGCGAGAAAGCGGCCGGCCGTGTTCCTGTAAAAAAAGCCAAGCCTGCTGAAATCCTTGACGACCGCCCGGGTTGTGCCGTCCTTGACCCGGTAGACGGCGGGTCTCGTGTTGGTGGGAGGCCTTATTACGGTTGATTGCACCTCCGGAAGATTTCTCAGTGTCAAAAACTCGAACATGACAGGGCCGTATCCGTCCCTTATGAAAAAAGCGCCATTTTTCCGGGGTTCAAGATGTTGTCGGGATCAAAGGCTTCCTTGACCCGCCGCATCATTTCTATTTCCACGGCCTGGTGCTCCAGGCTCATAAAGGGGGCTTTGGCTATTCCGATTCCATGTTCCCCGGTAAGAGTCCCACCAAGGGAGCATGCAAGGCCGAAAAGTTCCCCTGCGGCTGCTTGAACTGCTTTCACCTGTTGTGGATCGGCCTTGTCATACATAATTTTGGGATGAAGGTTGCCGTCGCCGGCATGCCCGAATATAACGAACGGAAGCCCGAAGGGGCCCACTGCGCTGGACAGGCGCGAAAGGAGCTCCGGCACCTTGGATATGGGCACTGCGACATCTTCGGAGATGTTGCTTGTACCCATTGTGGCGGCGGCGCTTCCCGCGGATTTGCGTGCCTTCCAGAGTGCTTCGGCCTTGGCCGGCGTGTCTGCTTCCCGTATCTGGATGGCGCCGTTTCTTTTCATCACTTCTACTACATGTTCCATTTGAAAGGCAGCTTCCCCTGCGGTGAAGCCATCGGTTTCAACAAGCAGTATCGCCTCGGCATCGGGTAAATCCATCCTGGCCTGTTCCTTGAGAGCGCGGATGGTGTTTGCATCCAGTATTTCCAGAACACTGGGAACAATACCGGCCTTGATTATTTCGGCCACCGCCGACCCGGCTTTCCCGAGCTCGGAGAAACAAGCTTCGGTGGTTCGATGCGCGACCGGCCTGGGGCTTATTTTGAGCGTTATTTCGGTGATGATGCCGAGAGTGCCTTCCGAGCCCACGAACAGCCTGACCAGGTCATAGCCTGAAGATGTCTTCAGGCACTTGGAACCTGTTCTCATCACCCTGCCGTCGGGCAGTACCACCTCCAGGGCCAGTACATAGTCCCTGGTTACCCCGTACTTGGCGCCTCTTATGCCGCCTGCGTTGGTGGCTACGTTTCCTCCTATCGTGCAGGCCTGGCTGCTGGCCGGATCAGGTGGGAAAAAAAACCCGGTGGGTGCAAGTGCCCGGTCCAGGTCCGCGTACACCAGGCCGGGCTGAACCACTACTTGGCGGTCTTCGATTCGGACCTCCAGTATCCTGTTCATCCTGGACAGGTCGATTACGATACCGCCTTCAAGTGGAATTGCCGCGCCGGCGAAGCCGGTTCCAGCCCCGCGGGGGGTT
>CAYXDR010000047.1:11111-12338 GCA_964463515.1 uncultured Desulfobacteraceae bacterium
ACCGGAATGCGGTTTTTCGAGGCTATAGCCATGATGCCTGCGACATGCTCTGTGCTTGCGGGGCAGACCGCCGCTTCGGGCCTGTGGTTATGGTCAGAGGCGTCGTAGGCATAAGAGACCAAGTCTATCAGGGAATTTGTAAAGTTTTTTTCGCCCACGACCTCGATCAATTGGTTTTCGATAGATCTGTCCATTTATGGCGGTGTCCTTTCTCTCCAGGTAGACATCTTCAAAAATAATAAGTTTGTCACAAATCTTTGTTTTGTGGAAGCCTGAAATTGACAGGCTCCGGGGAAACATGGCCGATCGATGGGAACAGCGAGGCATCCGTATGGGGGATAAACCTGGCGGCACTGAAAAGCTCCATGAATTTCTGGTTGACATTGAGCTCCATGTAGGTCACCCGGTCATGGATTTTTTTCAAGGATTCGAGTTTCCTTCGGTTGAGCAATGCAATGGTGGCTCCTTCCAGGGATGTGTTCCCTATCGACTTGTAGCGGGCCCTGGGGATATCCGGCAGCATTCCGATGGTGACTGCAGAGTCAGGATCTATGTAGGAACCGAAGGTGCCTGCGATCCAGAATGTAGAAACATCTTGAAACCCGATTCCCACCGTGCCCACCACTGTGGTGAGAATCGCGTGCATGGCGGCTTTGGACCGCAGAAGCCGGTCGAGGTCGGACTGTTCGATTACAAGTTCGCGGCCTCTGGCCGAAGAGCCGGCTTCAACTATCACCAGCCCCAGCGTGCCGTCGGTTTCCCTCAACCTGTCCCCGCAGGCCGGGGGGACGAAGCGTGCCCTGGCATCTATCATTCCTGCTGTAAAGAGCTGTGCTGCAAGATCGATGAGGCCCGAGCCGCAGAATCCCACCGGTGGAGCCTCACCGATCGTGTGATATGTTATCTCGCCGCTCCCGGGATTCACCCGGATATGGTCAATGGCGCCTTGAGAAGCCATTACACCTATAGAGGCAACGCCTCCTTCGAGAGCCGGCCCGGCGGCCCCGGCACATCCCAGCAGCCAGTCCCTGTTTCCCGTGGCCACTTCGGCATTGGTGCCCACGTCCACCAGTATTGAAATTTCATCTGTTTCGATCATGCCGGAAGCAAGTATGCCCGCAATGACGTCTCCACCGAAATAGCTCCCGGCGTTGGGGGCCAGAAAAACCGGGGCGGCGGGGTGTATGGAAAGCCCCAGGTCCTTTGCCCGCATGAGCGGCGGAATGT
>CAYXDR010000048.1:0-12217 GCA_964463515.1 uncultured Desulfobacteraceae bacterium
AAGGAAACACGGTTAAGCGACTTCATGCAGGTCTTCCTGCAGAGAAGGGAGTGTTTTCCGCGATTCTCGCAAATTACGGTTTTACTGGCCCAAGTACCGTTTTCGAAGGTAAATTCGGTTTCTTTAATGCTTATGTGGATAATTGGAATGTTCAGGAACTCCAAGAGATCACCGTTCCTGACTGGCAGATTATGACCATTAATACTAAACCTTATGCTTGTTGCGGAGGGCTTCATCCTACAGTATACGCACTCAATGAGCTTAAGTCTGAGCGGGGGATTGCACCCGGGGACGTCGAAGAGATCATCGTGCAGGTCACGGAAAGGAATGCACTTCAAAATTCCGAAAGGGGAACGAGCTCTATCATGGCCGCCCAGTATAGTATTCCTTTCTGCGCGTCGCTCGCCCTATGCCGAGACATCGAGGATCCATCCAATTTTAATGAAGAGATGCTAGTGGATCCGGCTGTCAATTCATTGATAGATAAGGTGAAGGTGGTTGGAAACCCGGCCATCAAGACAATGAATGAATCTGTGGTCGATGTCGTTCTTTCGAATGGAGCTCGCCATCAGAAGGAGGTTTTTCATCCGAAAGGGCATCCTCTCAACCCCTTGAGCTACGAGGAAATATCGAATAAATTTTTGAAATTGACAAAGTTGATTGTCCCCAAGGATCGTGCCCGGCAGATTGTCGAAACCGTTGCAGAATTGGAAAGTATGGAGGATATCAATGAGCTTGCTGATCTGTTGGGAGAATAGAAGAGGCTGAATTATGGAGGCGCTACGTATTCTTGCTGTGGGCGACACGGGACCTTCCCAGGAACATCCCGAGAGGATGTTCGAATCAGTGAAGGACTTGTTCGTTAATGCGGATGTCAGGTTCGGGCAGGTAGAGCGGACATTCAGCACGAGGGGAAAATATCAGGAATATTCCTTTGGGTTTCATTCGAAGGTGAAACCCGAGCTGGCATCCGCTTACTCTTATGCAGGATTCGATGTGGTAAGCTTGGCATCCAATCATATCTGCGACTGGGGGAGTGAGCCCGTGGTTGATTCGATCGAACGTTTCAATCAACTGGGTATAAAGACTATAGGTGTGGGATCCAATATCTCTGAGGCGAGAGCTCCAGCAGTTTTCGATTTGAAGGGAGTGAAGGTTGGGTTTCTTGGGTACAACTCGGTTTTGCTTCCCCAGTACTGGGCAACTGAACATAGGCCAGGCTGCGCACCCGTTCGAGCTTATACGTACTATCGCCCTTATGAGTATCAGCCGGGCGCACCTCCAAGAGTGTTTTCGGTCCCGGACTCCGATGACCTGCAGGCCATGGTGCGGGATATCGAGGAACTTCGAAGTCATGTGGATTTCCTTGTCTGTTCGTTTCATTGGGGAGTGCATTTTGTACCGCGATATATTGCCGATTATCAGATAGAGGTGGCACATGCTGCTATTGATGCAGGATGTGATCTCATCTTAGGCCATCATGCACATATGATTAAGGCTGTCGAGTATTACAGAGGAAAGCCATGCTTTTACAGCCTGGGAAATTTTGCCTTGTCCAGCCCTATAAAAAAAAGAGGTACGCCTTCGTTTTGTGCTCCTGAGGGTAAATATACCATGAGCGAGGTATATGATGTTTCAATGGGGCCCGAGCACTTCTACAGTCATAAGTCCTTCTTCGATTACACTATGGTTCTTTTGGCTGATGTCAAGTCTGACCGTTCCGTCGATTATACTATCCTCCCGGCTTATGTTGAATCGGGCCCCCAGCCCATTATTCTTGATCCTCATGATTCCAGATTCGAAATGGTTATGAAGCTTTTGGTGTGGAGCTCAGAACCGTTTGGAACCATCTTCAAGGTCGTTGATGGATCTATTAAAATAACATCCTAATTTGAACCCAAGTTCCTGGTTAGGGAGGTGAATATGGAGCTCGGCGCTTGTACCCGTAAACTTGCTGAATTTATTTCAACTCTACGATTCGAAGAAATTCCCTCCCCTACTGTTGAGCACATAAAGACCTGTATGCTCGATACTCTTGCCTGCGGCTTGTTCGGATCCAGCCTTAGATGGTCAAGGATAGTGGCCGACTTCGTTCGAGAAATGGGGGGGGGCGAAGAGGCCTCTGTATGGGGCAGAGGGTTCAAGGTTCCAGCCGCAAACGCGGCACTGGCCAATGGAACAGCAGTTCATTCCTTCGAAATTGATGATTTGCATAAAAAATCCATTCTACATCCCGGCAGCGTAGTTTTGACGTCTGCTTTTGCCATGGCCGAACGTATAGGGGGTTGTTCCGGCAAGGATTTTATCACAGCAATCGTGGCAGGATATGAAGCGGGAACACGTATCGGGATGGTGACAGGCACAGCACATTTGGAAAAGGGATTCCATCCCACCGGTACTCATGGCACCTTCGCCGCTGCTGCCGCGGCCGGAAAGATCTTGAATTTGAACCCGGAAGCAATGACCCATGCACTCGGTATTGCTGGAACTCAGGCAGCCGGTCTCATGGCAGCCCAATATTCGGCCATGGTCAAACGTATGCATGCTGGCAGAGCTGCACAGAGTGGCGTGTATGGTGCTCTTTTGAGTCGGAGTGGCTTTACGGGAATCACCAACATTTTGGAAGCTGACTACGGAGGCTATTTTAAAGTTATGGGTGCTTCCAGAAACAAGGAGGAGGTTCTCGATGGTTTGGGGGCCAAGTATGAAGTTGACGCTGTCGGCCTCAAGCCGTATTCCGCAGGGGGGAGCACACACACAGCCCATGAAGCCGTGAAGTCGATTTTGGAAAGACATGATCTGAAGGCACACGACATTGAAACGATTTTAATCAGATGCACCACGGCAACCTACAATCATACCAGCTGGGAGTATGTACCAGAAGGAGTAACTTCCGCACAGATGAACATGCAATACGTGGTGGCGGTGACGGTCTTTGAAAGGGATTTGTTTGTGGAGCAGTTCACTGAGGAAAAGATCTCTGATCCAGCAATTATTGCTTTCAGTAAAAATGTGAAGGCGGTTCCGGATAAAGCGCTTGACGAACTAGGGCCCGACTTCCGGCATGCCGTAAAAGCCGAAGTGCGGACAAAATCGGGCTCGTGTTTTACAGAAGATGTAAAAAGTGCCACAGGGAGTTTTGAAAAGCCTATGACAGCTGAAGAAATAGAAAAAAAATATTACATATTATGCTCCAAGGTAGTTGAAGAAAGTATTTGTGATGAAATATTTCATACAGTGTGTTCTATAGATAAAAATGAAAATATTTTAAAACTCATACCTCTTTTGACGAAAAAAGAATTATAATAGATGATTTTCAAGGACTTCTCGGACCTTGGCAGCGATATCTTTCGTTGAAAAGGGTTTCTGGATGAATTGAACGCCGGGGCTCAGTACGCCATGATAAGAGATTACGTCAGCAGTGTAGCCGGACATGAAGAGTAACTTCAAGTTCGGGTAAAGCGATAATAATTTATCGGCCAGCTGTTTGCCGTTCATTTCCGGCATTATTACATCAGTGATCAAAAGGTGAATATCGTTTTTGTGTTCTTCTGCAATCTTTACGGCTTCAGATGGAGAACCCGCAGCGAGCACTTTGTATCCCAGCTTTTTAAGCATTTCCATCCCCATTTGAAGCAGCATCTGTTCGTCTTCTACCAGGAGCACTGTTTCATTCCCGCCAGTCATGGACCTGTCGACATCCGGAGCATGCTCTTTTTCGTCCTCTCCAAGGTGCCTGGGGATATAAATCTTGAACGCGGTTCCCTTGCCGGGTTCGCTGTATACATTTATGAAGCCTTTGTTCTGCCTGACAATGCCATAAACCATCGGGAGTCCCAGCCCGGTCCCTTTTCCCACTCCCTTGGTGGTAAAAAACGGGTCAAACAACTGGTTCAAAGTTTCCTCGGACATCCCGCATCCCTCGTCTTGCACAGCCAAAAGCACGTAATCACCTGGAACCGCCTCAAGGAGAAGGCCGCAGCAATCCTCATCCAGCGTAACATTTCCGGTCTCTATCGCAACCTTTCCGGTTCCCACTATGGCGTCCCTGGCATTTACGCACAGGTTTGCAAGGATCTGGTCGATCTGAGTTGGGTCCATGTTGATTTTCCACAGATTTTCACCCGGCTGCCACAAGAGCTGGATGTTTTCCCCGATCAATCGCTGAATTATTTTGAGCATACCTTCAACAGTATCGTTCAGGTTCAGCACTTTCGGGGCTATTGTCTGTTTGCGGGCGAAGGCCAGCAGTTGCCGGACAAGGTCTGCTGATCTTTTCGCCGCTTCCTTGATTTCTTTGAGCTGTGAGTATAAATGCTTTTCAATGCCCATTTGCATCATTGCGATTTCAGCCTGGCCTATGATTACACTGAGCATATTGTTGAAATCATGTGCGACGCCCCCTGCCAAGCGTCCCATTGATTCCATTTTCTGCGCCTGGGTGAGCTGCGCCTGGAGTTTTTCCTGTTCCTTTTCCGCCCGTTTGCGTTCAGTGATATCGACAATGATTCCCCTTATTCCTATCGGAGCTTCGTCATTTATTATTCTGGTAGAATATGTTTGAACAGGAAATTTTGATCCGTCCTTTCGCAAAGCCAAGTATTCTGCTGATGGAGATTTTCCTGTTGAAAACAAAATTCTGGTGTTGGCCTGGACTCGCTCATGATCTTCCGGCGCAATCATCTCCAATATATTGTACTTCCCTGGAAAGAAATCCTTGCTGTCGTATCCAAACATCTCAAAAGCGATGTCATTTACATACTGGATAGATCCGTTCGCGTCCGCCTCGAACACCGCCTGGGGCAGCGTGGCGACGAGCCCACGGTATCTTTCCTGGCTTTCCCGCAAGGCCTCCTCCACCTGCTTGTGCCGGGTTATGTCGCGAATGGATTCGATTGCGCCCACAATCTGCCCGTCGGGATCATAAAGAGGTGAAGCCGTAGCCCATAGCCAGGTCGGGCCCCGGCCCATGAAATCAGGGATGTATACCTCTGAAAACAATCGGTTTTCTTCCCTGTAGAATGAGGGGTAGGATAATGACACCTCTTTGTCCTTCGTAATAACCAAGTCGATCAAAACCGGCCTGGGCTTTCCGTAAAAGGGTACGGCATAGAGGTAGCCGCTTTTGCCAAGTATTTCCGAAGCCCTTATACCCGTAAGCGCCTGCATGGCGTTGTTCCAGGCAGTAACTCTTCCCTCCGTGTCGATGACGAAGGTGGCATCCGGTAAAAATTCAATGATTTGTCTTAACCGGCGTTCACTTTCTTGCAACATATCCAGCGCACGTTTGCGATCGGTGATATCGACAACAATACCTTCGTGGTAGATAATTTCGCCCTTTTTGTCAAAAACAGACCGTGTGCTGTTAGATACCCAAATTTCGGAACCGTCCCTGCATCTGGCCGGAAACTCGAAATTTTCCACGTGCCCTTGTTCCAGCAGGAGTGCCTGGTACCTTTCCCTGTCCCGGGGGTTTGCGTAGTACTGGCTTGCAATGTCGATAATTGAGGAAACAAGATCTTGCGGGGATTCATAACGCAACATGCGGGCAAAGGCGGGATTTACATCGATGAAACGCCCTTCGGGGGTGCTTCGGAAAAAGCCTACCATCGAGTTTTCGAAGATTCTTCGATACTTCTCCTCATTTTCCTTTAGGGCCTGCTCAGCCTGTTTTTGATCCGTGATATCCCGGATTATACCAGCTACCCCTATGATTTCGTCATGGCGGATGACCGGAATTTTCCGGGTTTCGTATATGCGCCCGCCTACGGATTCCACACCGATGACGGCTTTTCGTTCTTTCATGGCCTGGGTATCCGTTGCCATGCATCCCTGTGCCGCTTCCCGGGACATCAATTCGAAATCAGTCCTTCCCAGGATTTCGGCTTCCGTTTTTCCAAAGAACCGGGCATTTGCGGCGTTAACCATAAGGTATTTCCCTTTACGGTCTTTTAGAAAACACAGATCCGGGGTTGAATCAATAAACAACCGGAGTTCATTGATCGATTTGTTTAATGCCCCCTTGGCTTGATTGCGGTTTTCCTCGCTTTTTTCCAATTCTTTAACCTTTCTTTTAGACCCCATATATGAGATTATCAGTAACCGTTACAGCCTTCGACAGCTTCGAAAAAGGTTCCATCTTTATTTTATCGGCACCGGTATCGGGGTCGAAATGGCTCCCGGATCGGGCTAGGATTCCTAGCTCGAGGGGCATGGCTGGTTTGGCTTTTCTACGGTTTCGTCAAACTTCCTGTGTGTACGGCGATCCAGAAGATAGCAAGCCAGCTCCCCGCAGCTGATTTGCCCCATATGCTTCATGACCGCTACTCGGATAATTTCCCCGCGGCTCATATCCAGCCCTCGTTTCCCATGGGTTCGGCCACGGCTGGTGGGGTCTTGAAAAACCATAGCGTTGATGATAGGAAAGCTGCAGAATATGCGGCTGATTCGTGCATAATTTCCAGCATTCGGGGGTCGATTCTTTTGTTCACTAGGAGCGGTTGGATGTTGTTTTTTCCGCGTATTTTTTTTAGCACTTTCCTGTTTATTACTATTTTTAATGTTTAAATGATACTATACCAACAAAAGTAGAAATTTGTCCAACCATATCGTGCAGGTCACGGCCCACCGATTCAATTTCTGCTAAGTCGTCTCGGGGATGGCCGGCCTTGAGGCTTTTGCGGTTCTTTGCTCCTCAAGATGCCTTGAACACCCTTCGCAGGTTGCGACGGGACGCAATGAGCAGGATTGAGGAAAGTGTTTAATTATGGAACTGATGCAATGGGACAATGGGTTTTTGACCGGAATAAAGGAGCATTGATTCAAAAGGAGGTATCGTTATGAAAAGAGCTGTAGTAGTGTCATTGGCAGTTGTAATGCTTTTTATGCTTGGTGCAGGATCGTCCGGTGCTGCGGATTGGCCCAAGAAGCCCATCCAGATTCTCATTCCATGGCCTGCGGCCAACGATCCAACCACCATGGTGGCCACCGCCATGGCTCCCCTGATGTCCGAGGACCTGGGGGTACCGGTTAAAGTCGTGAACAAGCCGGGCGGAGGTGCCGTGCTCGCCACCAAGGAGCTTGCGGACAGCAGGCCCGACGGCTACACTATTGGACTTATTTCCATAGGCCCGATGATCACCCAGGTGATTCGTGGCAAAACCCCTTACAAAAACGAGGATCTTCAGCCTCTTGGCCTCATATGGTCGAGCCCTTTTACCATGGCATGCCGGGCGGATGCCCCTTACAATAACCTGGAGGAGCTTGCGGAATACGGGAAAACACATGATTTGCGCCTGGCTCACTGGGGCCTCGGTGCGGTGCCGACACTGATTGCGATGAACGTAGGCAAAATCGGGGGATTCAAATGGAAGGAAACGGCATACAAGGATCTTACCCCGCTGCTGGTCGTCAAGGGGGACGCAGACGTAATAACCTATTCCACGCCAGGACTTAAGGACTATCTGGAATCGGGCAAGATGAAACTTCTGGCCTGTATGCTGCCGGACCGGCTTCCGGATTACCCGGACGTGCCTACGGTGGAGGAACAGGGCTTCGGAGAGGCCTTTTCGATCTGGTTTGGCGCTTTTATTCCTTCAAAAACGCCGGCCGGTATAACCGAGCAGCTTCAATGCTCCTTTTTCAAGGCCATGGAGAATCCGAAAGTCCAGGATATCATCTCCAAGGTAGGGGTTGTCCCTCATCCTACTTCGCCGGCGGAAACCCGGGCTCGGATGGACATGGAACTCAAGGAATTCGGCCAAATCATGCGGGATGTGGGCGTCATCAAGTAATCATTTGACAGACGTACCTGGGGCAGGCTGGAGAGGGTGCGCCTTCTCCGGTCTTTTTCTGCAGGCTGTGAGCCGCCAAAGATTTCAATAGGGGATGTTTCCATGAGAAGTGAAAAAGGCGCCCCCAGCCGGGTGCATGACCTGGTCGGTGCCTGCTTAGGTTTTTTTGCGGCCGTGATGCTGGCCACGATCCGCTGGCACATTGATACATCGGGCCCCGATCCGTTTTATAAAGGCCCTTCTATTTTTCCGATTCTTGTCCTTTTGCTGATGCTTCTTGCATCTATTCCTGCTGTTTGGCGGCTTTTTCGTCCCCCATCGGGCGCATCCTGGTATCTGGACGGGGCCGGGATGCCGGTCAAACCTGCTGTTGTGGCTGCGCTGCTGGTCATTTACATCGCCGGTCTCCTCTATGTGGGGCTTGCTGCGGCAAGCTGGCTTTTCATGTTCGTTTGTCTCTGGGTTGTCGGACAAAGAACGCCAGTGAAGCTGCTGGGGGTGCCTACTGTCATGACCTGCGTGCTTTATTTTCTATTTGTGAAAATATTGGACGTCTTTTTTGCCACCCCTTTGCTTTTTGAATTTTTCATGGAGTGAGATCCATGCTCGAGAACCTTGCGCTGGGCTTTTCCGCCTGTTTTTCTCTTGGTAACCTGGCTGCACTCCTGTTCGGCACTTTCGTGGGCGTGATTGTCGGAATTCTTCCCGGTTTAGGTCCGATGGTGGGTATGGTGGTGCTCCTGCCCTTCACCTTCGCCCTGCACCCTGACATTGCGCTGTCCCTGCTCCTCGGGGTTTTTTGCGGCGGATATTTCGGCGGCGGCATCCCTGCCGTGTTGATGCGTACCCCCGGGGTTCCGTCGTCTTTGGTGACCAGCTTCGACGGATTTCCATTGACACAGAGGGGCGAGGCACAGACCGCGCTTTCCGCGGCTCTTCTGGGTTCTTTCAGCGGAGGTGTCATAAGCGTTTTTATCCTGGTATTTCTTGCCCCGGTTCTTTCCCATGTGGCAGCCAACTTCGGCCCCCCTGAGTACTTTGCAGCCGCCATGTTCGGGGTTTTTCTCGTGGTTCTGGCCTTCAGGCACATGCTGTGGCAGGGCCTGTTGCTGCTAGGGCTGGGTTTCTGGATCTCCACTGTCGGAATCGATGGGGTCACATTGAGTCCGCGTTTCAATTTCGGTACTTACGTGATGCAGAACGGTCTGGACCTTGTACCCGTGTGCCTCGGCCTTTTCGGCATCGGGCAAACGTTGCTCCTGGTCGAAAGAAGCATTCTGAAAACCGAAGACATGAACTTGAGCAGGAGCACGCTGGATTTTTCCAAACTTTTGGTTGTGCTTCGTTACTGGAAAACCATGTTTCGATCCGGCGTGATCGGCACGTTCGTCGGCCTGCTGCCGGGGACAGGTTCTATCCTGGCCTCTTTCATGTCCTACGATGTGGCCAAAAGATTTTCCAAAAATCCCGAAGAATTCGGGACAGGCACCCCTGAGGGGTGCCTTGCATCAGAGGCGGGGAACAACGCGGTTCCAGCCGGAGCTATGATACCGCTGCTGACCCTGGGGATCCCGGGGGATGCTTTGAGTGCCGTTCTTCTAGGCGTTTTTACGATCAACGGCATTTACCCTGGTCCTTTGCTCCTCGTAAAAGAGCCACTTTTAATAAACACGCTTTATTGGTCAATTTTTTTTATAAATATAGCAGCTTTTCTGATGCTGGCAATCTGGCTGAAACCCTTTGCCATGATCGTTAAAGTGCCCAGTTCACTTTTAGCAGTAATAATTATGGTGATGTCTATGGTGGGAATCTATGCTGTAAATACGCGGCTTTTCGATGCCGGTGTGGCGATAGCCATGGGAGTGCTGGGATACATCCTGCTCCGGCTCAAGTGGCCCATCGTAAATCTTGTGATGGGTGTGGTCTTGGGAGATATTGTCGAAAACCGTCTCAGGCAGACATTGAGTTTGAGTGAAGGCAATCTCTCGATACTGTTTACGAGGCCCATCACCTTCGGCATTATAATTCTCACAGCCCTGATCGTTGCCCTGACTCTCGTTTCCGACCACAGGAAAAAAGGGAGGGCACTGGCTTGAAATGATAATTGCCTGACAAAGCATCCGATCATGTACTACAAGTACGGGCGATTTATGTGCTCTCTACAATTTATGGGCGGATACGGGGGGATGGAGCCCATCCGGAGGACATGGTAAGTTTTTGGGAATACAGTGGAATGCATGCCTATACCTATCTTACTGTAAAGTTTCAAAATGTTGACAAGCATGCAGGACCGTGATATCTGTATCGGACTTTAAATGCCGGCTTGGGCAGGCGGCACGGAGGTCGAGCTCAATGGAACAGAAATCCGGCGGCAACCCTGAACGCGATCTGCAAAAGAGCATCGAAGAGTCGATTGAAGAAATCGATTTTCCTGTGATCGAACTTACAGATGTTGTAGAGAAAGGCCCCGCAACCGAAATTAGAGACCGTGGCACCCCGGAAGTGCACTACGGCCAGGGGGGCGCCGCGGGGGGAGCTTCTGCCGTTGAGGCTTCTGGAGAAAGAGGGGGTCAATCATCGCCGGCCGATTCCTTCACGCTTCCCCGCGAGGATTTCAGCGGCCTGATGGACGAGACAGATGATGAATTTACGTTCACTGATGACTTGGAAGAAGAGTCTCCTGCAGTGCCCCAGGGAGCCTTTCAGCTTGATGAAAAGCGCCTTGAGGAGATCGTTGCCAGGGTGGTGGAGGATGTGGTTGAAAGGGTCACCCGTGAGACTGTTGCCCGCGTTACCGAAAAGGTTTTGACCGCTGCGATCGAAGCCATAAGAGAAAATTTCGAAAATTCTTCAAAATGAATCACTGCAATGGGTAGTGAGCTTGGAATCAGGGGTTGGGAAATTATCCAACCCCTTTGATTATAGGATATTCAGTAAGCAAGGAGTTATGCGACCATGGAAATAGAGCCTATGGCAAAGGGCTACGGGCATGCCGAAGCCGAAGGGAAATGGTACGGATACTGGGAAGAGCGGAATTTGTTTTCTCCTGAAGTTCCATCGGATAAAAAACCCTACTGCATTGTAATCCCGCCGCCCAACGTAACAGGCAGTCTCCATATGGGCCATGCTCTCAACAATACCCTTCAGGATATCATGTGTCGCTACAAGCGGATGAAAGGCTACAACGTACTGTGGCAGCCTGGGACCGATCATGCAGGGATCGCAACCCAGAACGTGGTTGAAAAGGACCTTGCAGCCAAGGGTACCGACAGGCATGAGATAGGGCGGGAAAAGTTCATTGATCTGGTTTGGGAATGGAGGAAGAAATACGGGGGGTTGATCCTTCACCAACTTAGGCGCCTAGGCTGCAGCTGCGACTGGAGCAGGGAGCGTTTCACAATGGATGAAGGGCTTTCCCGAGCTGTCAGAGAGGTGTTCGTAAAACTTTACCAGGAAGGGCTTGTTTACCGCGGCGACTACATAATAAATTGGTGTCCGCGGTGTCTCACGGCCCTTGCGGACATCGAAGTGGAACACGAAGACCAGAACAGTTTTTTATACTACATCCGTTATCCGTTTGAAGACGGTGAAGGGCATCTGGTGGTTGCAACGACCAGGCCGGAGACGCTGCTCGGAGATACCGCAGTGGCCGTAAATCCCAAGGATGAAAGATATTCCCGGCTTTCCGGAGGGTCGGTTCTGCTCCCGATTCTTAACAAACCCATTCCTGTAATTTTCGATGAATACGTGGACACTGAGTTCGGCACCGGTGCACTGAAAATCACACCTGCACACGATTTGAACGACTTTGAAATCGGAAACAAGCACGGGCTTGCGCGTATAACCGTCATAGACGAGCATGGAGTGATGAATGAACAGGCCGGGCCATATGCCGGGATGGACCGGTTCGCCTGCAGGGACAGAATCGTCCAGGACCTGAAAGAGACAGGGCTTCTTGAAAAAATAGAACCTTACCAGAATGCCGTAGGCCATTGCTATCGCTGCAAAACAATGATTGAACCTTTGTTGAGCAAACAATGGTTCGTCCGGACGAAACCCCTGGCTGAAAAAGCGATCCAGGCGGTAAAGAAAGGCAGGACGAGGATTTTTCCTCTCACATGGGAATCGGTTTACCATGACTGGATGTCCAATATAAGGGACTGGTGCGTATCTCGCCAGATCTGGTGGGGACACCGGATACCGGCTTGGTACTGCATGGATTGCAGCGAAGTGATGGTTGCGATGGAGGCCCCGTCCAAGTGTTCGAAGTGCGGGAGCGACCGGTTGAGACAGGAAGAGGACGTACTCGATACCTGGTTCAGCTCGGGGCTGTGGCCGTTTTCGACCCTTGGCTGGCCTGATGAAACGCCGGAGCTGAAAATATTTTATCCGACCTCGCTGCTTGTCACCGGTTTCGATATCCT
>CAYXDR010000049.1:0-2992 GCA_964463515.1 uncultured Desulfobacteraceae bacterium
GTCTGCAAGTGGTTCCGCCATCACTCTTCTCCTCTGTTTTTGGTCTCGTTCCCTCCTGCCCACCTACCTGGCGGCAGGTAAAGACTCAATCTTTCGCTTTAGTGAAAAGCCTGGTGCTGACCAGCCCAGTCAGACTCCAACCGATCCAACTGGAACAAGCTGGTTTACATTATAGGATATTCAGTGTTTCTGTCAAAAGATTTTTCCAGACTTGTCCGAATAAAGTCTATCGTAGCTCGTGGAGCCCGAAATTGATTTCTATTTTTTTGGAATTGTTTTTCCACCCACATTTATCCCCTCCATTTCCCCGGATGTGCATTAGGCGGGAACGATAGAGCCACAGTCCACTGAACAGAGAGATGGCAATTCGAAGGGCATGGAGTATCTCATTGCCGTCCGGTGGGTTGGGACAATAATCAAATAGGATTCCTTTTGAGTGGAATCACCTTTTGATCCTTGGACATAGACTCAATGTAGCTGCCCCACCAGTTCATCGTCTTCCGGCGGTCCTCCAGATATTCAGACCTGGTGGTAGGCCGCCCGGACCTTGTTTCGCTCGGCATGGGCGAGCTGGCGTTCTATGACATCCGGCCGAAAGCCTGTTTCGTTCAGGATCGTGCTGGCCAACGCGCGGAAACCGTGCATAGTGGCGCGCTTGTGGTATCCGAGCCGGTACAGGGCATAAATGAGGGTATTTTCAGAGATGGGCTTTTGTTGGTCCCGCCTGGAGGGAAAAAGCAGATCGCACTCACCTGTGAGCGGTCGCAGATCTTCGAGAACGGCGAGGCTTTGGGGAGACAAAGGCACAATGTGAGGGGCCCGCATCTTCATTCGATCCGCCGGAATCCGCCAGTCCCTTTGCTCTATATCAAATTCCTCCCAGCGGGCGCCCCGGAGCTCCCCCGGGCGCACGAAGGTCAGTATGATGAGCTTCATGGCAAGCCTGGTAATGGGCTCACCGGCATAGGACTCCAGCTTCTGGAGGAAGTCGGACAGATCAGTCCGTGAAATTGCGGTACGGTGTTCCACGTTGCGGGTTTTCAAGACCCCGTTCATTTCCGCCCCAGGGTTGTAGGTCGCAAGGCCGCTCTGGATTGCATATCGGAAAACGGCATTTGTCCGCTGCAGGACCCTGGAGGCCACATCGAGCGCGCCGCGAGCCTCCACGGATCGGATGACCTCCAGAACCATCGGCGGGGTGATCTCCTTGATGGGTAAATCGCCCAGAGCAGGGAAGACGTCCGTTTCGAGGGAACGTATCACCCTGTTGCGGTGGGATTTTGTCCAGCGGGCGCCGTATGTGTCGGCCCAATCGAGTGCGACAGCCCGGAACGTATTCTCGGTCTGTTCCCTTTCAGCTTGTTTTTCCTTCTTTTTCACCGCACCGGGGTCAACACCCTCGATCAGCAGGTTCCGGGCCTTGTCGCGCTCCTCCCTGGCCTTCTTGAGTGAAACCCCCTTGTCATAACCGCCGATGGCAAGAAGCTTCTCTCTGCCACCGAAACGGTACTTCAACCGCCAGAGCTTGGATCCGCCCGGCTGCACCAGCAGAAACAGGCCGCCGCCGTCAAAAATCTTATAGGCTTTATCCGCCGCTTTGGCTTGCCGGACCCTGGTATCTGTGAGCTTATCGGTAGACATGAGGGCTCCTCCTCGTGGGGGTTGGCCATCTGGGGGTACTTTTTATACCCCCACATTCATATACCCCCATTTATACCCCCAGATGTCAATGAATTCCAATGGACAGTAATGGACGTAAAAAGCCCGCAATCTATTGAAAGAAGCAGGCTTTCTGAGCTTACTGGACGATTTTGAACTCCAATTTGGTGCCCGGGGCGGGAATCGAACCCGCACAGTACTCCGTACCGAGGGATTTTAAGTCCCTTGCGTCTACCAATTCCGCCACCCGGGCAGGCATTTGCACAGGAATACCAATAGCAGAGGAACGGCCTGACAGTCAATCTTTGTTATCGGCTTTTCAACCCTCCTCTAAAAGGACGGCAACAGGGAGCAGGGAAAACAAATCTGCACAGGAAAACACCGAACCGTTTATAACTCTGCCGGTCAAGACATCCCTCCATGTTTCGGGTGTGCAGGATCCGGTCGGGACAGTGGTGCCCCTCCATGCTTGGGGCTTGGGAGGAAATTCATAGCCGAGCGAAAAAGCCAGGCGCGTGACCGCTGTGATCAAGCACCTGTTTCCGTGAGCACGGGTGAAAGCGATCACATGATCCTGCATCTTGCCTTCAGCCTCAAGAGGCCGATAATTCCCGTCGAGGAACAACTCGGGATTTTCCCGGCGCAGGTTCAGAAGCCGCCAGAGAATATATTGTTTGATCCGCCCATCGCTAGGGGTTTCACAAAGTTTGCGGACAAGGTTTTCCCTTTCACCTCCGGCCGCCGAAGTATTGAACGACGCGAGACTTTCCGTTCGCCTGCGGTAATCCACTTTGCGGCGGTTGTCCGGATCCACCAGAGAGTCATCCCAGAATTCGGTTCCCTGGTACGTATCTGGAATCCCGGGAACGGTCATTCTCAGCACTAGCTGGCTTAACGCATTACATATACCAGCGGCTTCAATTTTCCGGACGAACGAATCAAAGTCCTTTAAAAACGGTGCTGCAGCCTGCCCTCCTATGGCCTGGGAGACAAAATTTCCGAGACACGCTTCATATTCTTCATCCGGATTGAGCCAAGAGGTATGAATTTTCGCCTCCCTGACAGCTTTTAACATATAGGCATCGAGCCTTTCCTGTATATCCTGAAGCGCCCCGGATGTCTGCTGGTCAACACCAACGGCGTATTCGGGCCAGACACCCAGAAGGGTTTGATAAAACAAGTATTCGTCACGGGGAGAAGGGCACGGCGAATCTTTTACCTCAAGCCTTGCGCGCCGGTTCAAAACCTGCCATCTCTCCAGGTGTTCTATCCACAGTTCAGCCGTTTCAGACAACACCGAAATCCGCGCGCGCACATCTTCGCTACGCTTGCT
>CAYXDR010000049.1:3002-3526 GCA_964463515.1 uncultured Desulfobacteraceae bacterium
CTTCGAGCCGCCCGCTGGTGGAAATCGGCAGGTTCACCCGTTTTTCTTCCGGGCCCTCCGCCCACCTCATTGAGAGATACCAGGGGAATCACCCTATAAAAGGCAGTGTCTTCAATGCCCTTGGCCATGACCGGTCCCGTAAACTGCTGAAATTTCCGGGCCAGCCGCAGACATTCCCCGCGCGGCCGGCCTGAGAATCCATTGGGCAAACGGCCCTTGAGCAGGGCTTCCAGCACATCGAAAAGATACGAGTGACTTAATGCCCTGGCTTTACGAGCGCTCCCCAAAGCCCAATCAAGGTCCCGTTCGTCATCGGGGGACGGCCCATTGGGTCCCACATATGTGCGGTATACCGGAAAACGTGCGACAATCTCGCGAAAAGCCTGGCGGATTTCAGCCCGTGTGAAATCCCTGGTAAAAGGATCGCTTTTTAGCAGGCGGGCAGTCTCATTTGCGAGCACCTCAAGCTCGGAAGCAAGCTCCTGGTCCATAATCGTGCGTTTAGCATCCGCAGCCTGGCGTGA
>CAYXDR010000049.1:3536-12167 GCA_964463515.1 uncultured Desulfobacteraceae bacterium
CCGCACCAGCCACTTCTTCAAAAAAGGATGCAAGAGCTGAAACACCCCTGGAATCGAGCAAAATTGCCCCTATCTCATTAAGGGCATCATAGCCGGTAGTCCCATTCACTGGCCAGTCGGGCCTCAGAGTTTCATGTTCCTCAAGGATCTTTTCCACATAAACAGGGAAACGGCCCTTCTCGAAGCCTAGGCGGGATGCAAACGGAGAGGCCATTTCCTGAAGACGTTCAAGGTATTTTACAGGGTCGTAGAGGCCGTCCACGTGGTCCACACGCAGACCGTGCACCCGCCCTTCGGCGATAAGCTCCCGTATCAGGCAGTGTGAGTCTTCGAAAACCCCAGCATTTTCCACCCGCAGGCCGGCCAGATCGTTTATCTGGAAAAATCTGCGGTAATTAATCTCGTGCCCCGCCACCCGCCAGAAAGCCGGCCGATAGTGCTGGGATTCAAGCAGCCTGTGCAGCCGCACAATAC
This sequence comes from uncultured Desulfobacteraceae bacterium, assembly GCA_964463515.1. Taxonomy (GTDB): domain Bacteria; phylum Desulfobacterota; class DSM-4660; order Desulfatiglandales; family Desulfatiglandaceae; genus CAYXDR01. The sequence goes on from CAYXDR010000049.1 coordinate 4,011, forward strand.
CCAGCCCATCCGGGGCGTTTTTAGAAAAAAGCTCTTCAGCCTTTTCAAGAGCGGCCTGAAATCCCGGCAGTTTGTGGCAAAGTGCGGCAATCCTTTCTTTCAGAAGATTTCCCCTGGCGCGGTGTGCCCTCCTGCCACGGGCGGATGTCGGCCGCATGCGTAATTTTTCAGCCTCGGCCGCGACAGTCCGCACATCCTGAATACCTTTCAACGACGGTTCCGCTGCAGACAGGCAGGTCGAAAAAATACGGTGATAAGTGGCCGGACAGACAGGGAACCTGTGCTGGTAGTAGAACACGTCAAAAGCTCCGGCTGCAGCATTAAGACTGAGATGTAACTCCCCTTGATCGAGCACCCTTCCATAAAGGTCCCCCAGCACCGGCAGGAGCACTTTGTTGCGGAGCTCTCTGGTCTCCGGAGACCAATCGATATCGAAATAATGAGCGTATGATGACGACCGCCCCCATTCCAGCACATCCAGCCACCAGGCATTGTCCGCAAACCCTATGCCCATATGGTTAGGCACGATATCGATGATAACACCGATTCCCGCATGGACAAGCGCCTCACTCAATGCCTCGAAGCCTTCTCGTCCCCCAAGCTCTGGATTGACTTTTCTGTGATCCACGATGTCGTAGCCATGGGTGGAGCCGGGTCTTGCAGCCAGTATCGGTGAAGTGTAGAGGTGGCTGACTCCGAGTTCCCGCAGATAGGGTACCGTTTTAAGCGCATCTGCAAAGGTGAACCCGGAATGAAACTGCATCCTGTAAAAGGCGGTCGGTTTGTAAAGAGAGCTTGCCATAGCTTCACCCTGCTGTAAAAACGCACATGGACCAGAAATCGAGTTCTATGCAGTCGTTTTCCAACACCCTCACACCATCGGAGCGATAAATGAACCTCATCCCGTCCTCTCCTCTGAAATTTTCCAGCCCAAGGCGAATTCTTTGTTCACCCGATCCCGAGCGGACGGCCATAACCAGTTTTGACCCATTCGAGAGCAGCCAGGATATGACCACGCAGTCCGTTTCAACAACATGGCTGCGCGCCCTGCCTGGAAGAATCTTCGGGACCAGCGGGGCGATCACCTCTTTTCTCAATGCGAGCAAACGGCGGTAAAAATCAAGCCAGCCCGCATGTTCGTCATTTTTCTGCTCCTCCCAGTCAAGAGCGGACATCTCCGCTGTGGAAGGATCGTTGGGATCCGGGATTGCCGAGACAGTCGCCGGATCGCTGAATTCCGGAAACGCCGCAAACTCTCTCCGCCTTCCTTCGCGGACAGCATCAGCGAGATCTCCATGAAAATCGCAGAAAAACATGAACGGCCGCTTCGTGCCCCACTCCTCGCCCATAAACAATAAAGGCACCTGGGGGGAAAGAAGCAGTATGGCAGTGAGCACTTCCCTTACGCGGCCCGTGGCCAGCATACTCAGCCTTTCCCCGTACGCGCGGTTTCCCACTTGGTCATGGTTTTGGAGAAAAGAGACAAAGGCCTGCGGCGGCAGATACCGGCTCACCTCCCCTCGCGCCCTTCCCCCACGGTGTTCTGAGGCTTCTCCCTGATAGGCAAATCCTTCCGCCAGGCAACGGCCCAGCAGGTGCTGCGGCGAAGTTTGATAATCCCGGTAGTAACCGTTTTTTTCGCCGGTTGCAAGAACATGACAGCAGTGATGCATGTCGTCGTTCCACTGGGCGTCGAAACTTACACTCCTGCCCTGGGAATCACGGGGCAAAAATCCGGCCTGATTTCGATCGTTTTCAAGCACCAAATGTACCCTGCGATGATCAGGAAGCACGCTTCGCACCCTGCATGCAAGCTCTTCTATAATGTGCCGTCCGGTATCGTCTCGAATCGCGTGGACAGCGTCGAGCCTCAAGCCGTCGAAACGGTACTCTGAAAGCCAGTAAATCGCGTTGGCAATAAAGAACTCCCGCACTTCGGGCACCGAGAAATCGATTGCAGCTCCCCACGGTGTCTGGAACCGATCCGTGAAGAAATCAGGAGCATACAGATGCAGGTAATTGCCTTCCGGCCCGAAATGGTTGTATACGACATCCAAAAACACCGACAGGCCGAGATCGTGCGCAGAATCGATCAACTTCTTCAAATCCTCCGGCCTCCCGTAAACCGAATCCGGAGCAAACGGGAGAACCCCGTCATATCCCCAGTTGCGTCCGCCGGAAAAATCCGACAGCGGCATCAACTCCAGGGCGGTGATTCCCAGCTCCTTCAAATAACCCAGCCGGGAAAGCACACCGTCGAATGTTTTTTCAGGTGTGAAAGTTCCCACGTGCACTTCGTACAGCACGGTTTCGTGCCAGGGGGCAACCGGCCAGCGGTTGTTCACCCACCTGTAGGCGTCGGGATTGACCACCTCACTTGGGCCTGCGACATCTCGGGGTTGGAACCGGGAGGCCGGATCCGGCACCCTTGTGCCTTCGTCTATCCTGTAGAGGTAAAACGTTCCGTCGGAGGCCCCTGGGACAGTCGTCTCGAACCACCCTGCAGGGCGCCTGTTCATCGGAAAGATCTTCTCCTCCCCCTCATCCTGGATGATTACATCGACGTGTCGTGCGCCTGGTGCCCACAACCTGAATCGGACGCCGGAGCTTTCTATCTGGGCGCCGAAACCGAAATCCATCAGCTGCCTCCAGCGTCATCTGAGTCTTCTTCCCTGCCTTCGACAAGAAGACGCAGGACCTGAACGGAACGTGCTCCAACGAGTATTTCAGATCCCGGGGCCGACATGTTTTTTTCCGGCTGGCCGTCTTCAAACACTGTGTCCACAAGCGGATCCCATACACCCTGATCTCCGTTGGGCAGAGTAAAGGGCACGTCCTGGTGCCCGGAATTTATCAATAACAAAAAGGTGTCGTCCGGCTCCTGCTCGCCTGTTTCGCTCAAATGCACAAGGCCGGCCTGCCCGCTGAGCCTTACCGCAAGTACGCGGGCATCGGGCGCCCAATCCTCCTCGCTCATTTCGCTCCCGTCGGGCCTCAACCATATTACGTCCTTCACGTCCGTGCCTGGAATTATCGAGCCATGAAAAAAACGATTGCGGTGAAAAACTATATGTTCCTTACGAAGATTGACCAGCCGGCTCACGAACGCAGCCTGTGCCCTTCCCCGATCGTCGATCTCGGGCCAGCCGAGCCAGCCCGTCTCGTTGTCCTGGCAGTAGGCATTGTTATTGCCGTACTGGGAATTCGCAAACTCGTCTCCGGCAAGGAGCATCGGGGATCCCTGGGAAAGAAGCAATGTTGTCAAAAAATTGCGCATCTGTCTCCGGCGAAGCGACTGCACATCTTGGTCTGCGGTTTCCCCCTCGGCACCGCAGTTCCAGCTGTTATTATTATCCGAACCGTCCCGGTTGCCTTCCCCGTTCCCCTCGTTATGCTTTTCATTATAGCTCACAAGGTCGCACAAGGTGAAGCCGTCGTGCGCCGTTATAAAATTGACCCCTGCCCAGGTTCGACGGCCGCGGCGGTTGAAAATGTCGGCTGACGCAGAAAAACGCCCCGCAAAAGAGGAAAGCATCCCTTCATCCCCCTTCCAGAAACGGCGCATGTCGTCCCGGTACCGATCGTTCCACTCGGACCAACCTGGGGGAAAATTACCCAGCTGGTAGCCTCCGGGGCCGGTATCCCAGGGCTCGGCGATCAATTTGACCCGGCCCAGCACTGGATCCTGGGCGACCGCATCCAGGAATCCGGCATGTTCATCGTATGTTCCTTCCACCCTCGCAAGTGTTGTCGCCAGGTCGAATCGGAAACCATCGACTCCCATGGTCGTAACCCAATAGCGCAGAGAGTCCATGACCATACACAGAACCTTAGGATGCTTCAGTTCCAGTGCGTTGCCTGTGCCTGTGAAGTCGTTGTAAAAGCGAAGATTATCTGCAATTAGATAGTAATAGGAACGGTTGTCTATCCCGCGGAAAGAAAGTGTCGGCCCGAGATGGTTTCCTTCGGCGGTATGATTGTAAACCACATCCAGGATCACCTCGATTCCAGCGTCATGCATTTTCTGAACAAAGCTCTTGAAAGATGCCAAATCGTTTCTGCGGCCGAGATAAGGGGGATGGGGTGCAAAATAACCTATAGTGTTGTAGCCCCAGTAGTTTGTAAGGCCCTTTTCCATCAGGTGCCTGTCTTTGACGAATGCATGTACAGGAAGAAGCTCGACCGCAGTCACTCCTAGATATTTCAAATGATCAATAACGCCCTGGGAGGCCAATGCATCAAAAGTGCCGCTCAGTTCCTCCTGTACGCCCGGGTGACGCATGGTAAAGCCCCTTACGTGCATCTCGTAGAGAACCGTTTCATGCAACGGATGCGAGTCGATTGGGTGACCCCAGGTATAGGCGGGGTCCACCACCTGGCACTTAGGGACAAAGGGAGCCGAGTCCCGTTCGTCAAATGATAGATCCTCATCCGGGTCCCCTGCACGATAGCCGAACAATGCATCGTCCCATACGAGCTCACCGATAAGCGCTTTAGCATAAGGATCCATCAGCAGCTTGTTGGCGTTGAACCGATGCCCTGCATCAGGGTCGTAAACTCCGTGAACCCGATAACCGTAGAGAGTTCCAGGCCGCACATCCGGCAGGTACCCGTGCCATACTTCATGCGTATATTCAGGCAGTTCTATCCTTGCCCTTTCAGTGACACCATCTTCATCGAACAGGCATAATTCTACTTTTTCAGCATGCGCGGAAAAAAGCGCAAAATTCGTTCCTGAACCATCCCAGTTCGCTCCGAGCGGCGTGGGGTTGCCCGGCCAAACACGCTGCAAAGGGGCTTTTGCGGACAAAACGCCGCCATTGTCGATCTCACTCATTTTTCAGCTCCTTAAGATTTTCTAATAGAGTAACACAATCTTAATATTTTAGTAACAGAGGCGGGGACGACCGGTCAACGCCCCGGATACCGATACCGATTCCGACACCGATTTAACATGGGGAGACGGTACACAGCGCGCAGCTTCGCGCTGAGCGCAAAGGAAATCCCGGCTGTCTTCAGGGAAGCAGCCACTTGCATTTTCCTGGGGCTGTGATAGAAGAACCACTAATGCCAACCGGGAAGGGAAGAATCTTTGAGCCGACATGTAGCTGTATATCTGAAACTGCTTGGAACCGGATTCTTCTGGGGCGGCACTTTTGTCGCAGGGAGAATTGTCGCAGAGAACGTGGGTCCGTATTCCGCCTCGTTCATGCGTTTCGCGCTGGCCTCGGTTATGTTGCTTGCGGTCGTCTACCGCATGGAAGGTCGGCTGCCGAAACCCCGGTCGGCGGACATAATCCCTTTGATACTTATGGGAATGACAGGAGTGTTCGCCTACAATGTCTGCTTTTTCAAAGGCCTTCAGCTCATAACCGCAGGCAGGGCTGCCCTGATAGTTGCTAACAATCCTGTGTTCATAGCACTTTTCAGTGCTCTTCTGTTTAAAGAGCGGCTCACTGTTTTCAGAACAGCGGGCATAATATTGTCTGTCAGCGGTGCAATGGTGGTAATATCCAGGGGAAATCTTATCGAAGCCCTTACCGGTGGTGTGGGGGCAGGGGAAATATGGATCCTGGGATGCGTAGCAAGCTGGGTGACGTACTCACTGATCGGCAAAACCGCTGCAGCCCATATGTCCGCGCTTGTATCTGTATGTTATTCATCCATGGCGGGGACAGCGGCCCTGGCCGTACCGGCCTTCCTGGAAGGCCTGCCGCGTATGATTGGAAACTTCGGCCTCTCGGAATGGGGAGGCCTCGTCTACCTTTCTCTTTTTGGTACTGTTGTGGCCCTTACGTGGTACATAGACGGAATCAAACGGATAGGACCAACAAAGGCAAGTATTTTTATAAACTTTGTGCCAGTAAGCGCTGTATTTTTATCGTTTCTGATTCTACATGAACCGCTGACTTATTCTCTGCTGGCGGGGCTGGTACTCGTCAGTTCGGGAGTATACCTGACAAACGCCAGGATCCGTTTAAGGGCTTCCTGACAACACTGGCCATGCACCACCGAATACTGTATGATGAATTCAGCCGTTCGATGTTCTCCCTGAAACGAGCTCAGGCGGACTTCTATCCTATGCCCCTTTAGTCAACCATCAAACGCCCGAAAGTTCGAGGCTTTCAACGGCACAATCAGGCGAAATGGAATCACTGCGAGAATTATATCGATACGGGATGGGGCCGTCCAGCAGCCATACCATGGCCCCCAGGCGTGCGGCGGAGATTTTCCGTGAAAGGAACGGTGAGGCCGGCAGCGTGGAAGTTGTCCTTTACGGGAGCCTGAGTTTGACAGGCCGGGGCCATTTGACGGACATAGCAGTTGAAGACGGATTAATCCCAATCCCCTGCAGAATAATCCGGAGTGAAAAATTTCTACCTTTTCATCCCAACGGCATGCGATTCAAGGCGCTTGACAATAACGGGGCCACCACAGATTCGTGGACAGTTTACAGTGTCGGAGGCGGAGAACTCAGGGAAGAAGGCCGAATTGAATCCGAAACACCTAACCTTTACACCCAGCACAGCATGGCTGAAATCCTCGATTGGGCCTCATCACAGGGAAAACCGATTTGGGCGCTTGTCGAAGAAACCGAAGGTCCTGCTTTATGGAGACATCTTGAATTCTGCTGGGAAAAAATGAAGGACGCCGTCAACGCCGGTCTGGATCATGAAGGTAGCCTTCCGGGCCCTCTCCACCTGCAGCGCAAAGCCGGGAGCATGCTGGTACAGGCCCGGCGCCTCAGTAAAGCAGAGAAACGAACCGGGCTGCTTGCAGCCTATGCGCTGGCCGTAGCCGAGACAAATGCCGGAGGAGGATTCGTCGTGACCGCTCCCACCTGCGGATCCTGCGGAATTCTGCCGGCGGTGCTGCAATACCTGCATGATCTGCATCGGGTGAGCGTTGAACGCATATTAAAGGCCCTTGCCACAGCCGGCATTGTAGGGAACCTGGTTAAACGCAATGCGTCCATTTCCGGTGCGGAAGTCGGCTGTCAGGGAGAGGTGGGGGTGGCATGTGCCATGGCCGCCGCAGCAGCCGCACAGTTGATGGGAGGTACGCCGCATCAGGTGGAATATGCCGCCGAAATGGGCCTTGAACATCACCTCGGGCTCACCTGCGACCCGGTGCTGGGGCTGGTCCAGATTCCCTGCATCGAACGAAACGTCTTTGCAGCCATAAGTGCATTAGCAAGCGCTGAATATGCACTGTTGACAGACGGGCGTCACATAGTAAGCTTCGACCAGGTAGTCGAAGCAATGAAACAAACAGGGCACGACCTGCCTTCTCTTTACCGCGAAACAGGCTTGGGGGGACTTGCCAGGGTGTACAGGCCTGCAACTATAAATGAATAACATAATTTTCGGCTAAGCATCTTCATAGTTTAAATCCAAACGAAAGGAGCTGCAAATGATAAAAAAAATGACCTTAACCAGCATGTTTCTATTGGCGCTATCCGCCTCGCTGGTGGTCGGTGCCGCCTGGGCCGACCCGGAGATGAATCCCGGAAAATGGGAAATCACAACGAAAACTGAAATGGCCGGCATGCCGTCGCAAACCTTTACCCACACCGAGTGCCTGACCGACGAAGACATGGTGCCGAAAGGTCACGATGAAAACCAGAAATGTGAAATCACGGATGTCAAGACCATCGGCAATACCGTGTTGTGGAAAATAAATTGCGGTAAACCGGGCAGCCCCGACCACATGGAAGGAACCGGGCAAATCACATACCAGGGAGACACCATGCAAGGTTTCATGGAAATTTCCCTCCCAGGTTACAACGCACAGATGAAAAGCACACTTTTCGGCCGCCGGATCGGAAGCTGTGATGACGAAGCGGCAAGCACCACCGGGCAATCGTCCGAAACTACGGCAGACGGTTCGGACAGCTCCGTAGGAGATGCACTGGCTGAAGACGCAAAAGACATGGGAAAGGCAGCAAAGGACGAAGCCAAGCAGGGGACCATCGATGAGATCCGCAAAGGGGTCAGGGGAGCTATCGAAGGCCTTTTCGATTAAACTGTACGGGATACCGATGTCCCTGCTTCGAGGAAACCAAAAGGATGATTGAAAGTTGAACCCAATAGACTTCACTGAAATTGAAGGCATTCTCATCGGCAACGCCGAGAATCTGGAAGCGGCGACCGGCTG
>CAYXDR010000050.1:0-354 GCA_964463515.1 uncultured Desulfobacteraceae bacterium
TGGTCATCTGCATGGGATCATCGGTCAGCACTTCCTGCGGCTTTTCAAAGGCCACGGATCAAAAAGTCGTATCCTTCATAGGAGATTCGACTTTCTTTCACTCCGGCATCACCGGCCTCGTAAACGCGGTTCACAACAACCACAAATTCACACTTGTCATCATGGATAACGGCACCACCGCAATGACAGGTCATCAGCCTCATCCCGGCGTAGATGCCGGAGCGCTGAAAGCTTCCCTCACCCGCATATCCATAGAGGACCTTGTCAGGGGGTGCGGGGTAAAGGATGTACATGTGGTCAAACCTTACAAAGTCAAAAAGACCATTGAAGCCGTCGCCGCATCCATGAAATACG
>CAYXDR010000050.1:364-12105 GCA_964463515.1 uncultured Desulfobacteraceae bacterium
TCCCAGGAATTCTGTCCTCTGTTCGCAAAAGCCACCGGCCAGCTCAAGAAAATGCGGCCGTTTACCGTGGACCACGACAAATGCAAACACCACAGGCTTTGCATAGACAAGCTCGCCTGTCCTGCGATGTATCTGGACGGCGACCGAGTCGAAATCAACAGGCTTTCGTGTATAGGCTGCGCGGTATGTGCACAGGTCTGTCCCGAGAACGCAATCCTGCCGGTCAGGGAATAAGCTGGAGGTTTTCATGAAAGCATCAAGATTAGTATTCATCGGTGTCGGCGGGCAGGGTAATCTCCTGGCTTCCCGCCTGATCGGGGAAGCAGCGCTGTCAGCCGGGATACCCGCGGTGGTCAGCGAAATCCATGGTATGGCCCAACGGGGCGGGATCGTCGAATCGGCCGTGCTTCTGGGCGGTTTGACCAGTCCCATTGTTTCGCGCGGTGAGGCTGATGTTCTAATTGGATTCGAGCCCCTCGAAACACTTCGCGCCCTGGACAAATGCAACAGAGAATCGGTTATAATCACCAACACCCGACCATTACCGCCTTTTACGGTGGCCGTAGGCCAGGGAAATTATCCCGCGGTGGAAACGATCCTTCCTCTTCTTCGCGCCAGGGTTGCCACCGTGATTTCCATGGATGCCAACAAGCTTGCCGAACAGGCCGGCAACCCCTTGTCCGTGAACATGGTCCTGTTGGGGGCACTGCTGGGGTCCAAAGCAACCAAGCTGGAGGCCGCCTCAGTGAAGCAGGCGATCTCCAGCTCGACCAAAAAAGCTTTCCTGGAGTCCAACATCGCTGCATTCGAGGCAGGTCTCGCATATGTTGAAAGTAACTCCGGCGAATAATGCGGTAAGAAGACCCTGCCATGAGCGAATGTAAATACTGGTTTCTCGCGACAAGGCCCTGGTCCTTCGCGATGAGTGCCATTTCCGTGTCGGTGGGCGCCGCTATTGCTGCTGTTCACGGCTGTTTCTCGATTTTTCTATATGCACTGACCCTGGCTGGAATAGTCTTAATTCACGCGGGAGGAAATCTCCTGAATGACTATTTTGATGTTACGGGCGGAATCGACACCCTTCAATCAGGCACGGCCAAGTACCGGCCCCATCCATTGTTGGAAGGAAAGCTGGCACCGGCAAGGGTCCGCAACGCGGCTTTTGGTCTTCTGGCCGCAGGCTGCGCCGTTGGAATCGCATTGACACTTATCCGGGGATGGCCGGTCTTCGTTATAGGACTAATCGGTGCCTTCGGCGCCTTGGGCTACACCGCGCCCCCGGTCAGATACAAGTATTACGCCTTCGGCGAGCTGGGGGTCTTTCTGATATGGGGGCCCTTGATGGTAGCGGGAGCCTATTTTGTGCAGACCGGCCGAATCGAGGCAGGCCCGTTATGGGTATCGCTGCCGTTAGGGATACTGGTAGCGCAGGTTCTGCTGGCAAACAACATGAGGGATATCGAGCATGATAAAGCGCGAGGCATCCACACTGTGGCTGGTCTGCTCGGGGAAACATCAGCCTTGAGGCTTTACCTGCTGCTGGTGGTTCTTGCATACGCCCTGGTGGTGTTCATTGCGTTTCTTGGCTTCCTGACCATGTGGTCTCTGCTGGTTTTTCTTTCCGTCCCTCTGGCAGCGCGGCTTCCGGGCGAAATGCGGGCAGGGCCTCCTGAAGATGCAGACGCACGCACGGCCCGCCTCAACATCGTATTCGGTCTTCTCCTCCTGATTTCACTTATCCTGGAGGCGGCCCTTTGAAAGGATCCCTCCTCGTACCCGCCGCAACGGTTTTAGCTGCCGCAATTCTATGGTTTGCCACCTTTTATCTTACTTTCAGCTCTTTCTGGGTCAAAATAACGGTTTCCGCCGCATGCCTCGCTGCGGCGGCGCTCAAACTTTCCAAAACCGAGCTGAAACCGGTGCGTTTCGATTTGCAGGGAATTTTCCTGGGAGTGGTTTCGGCTTTTGTTCTCTATGGTATTTTCTGGGCGGCAAAAGCCGCCTCGACATACCTATTGCCCTTCGCCGGTTCCCAAATTGAAAGCATCTACACTAAAGGTGAAGGCACTCCTTTGTGGATCATTTTTCTGCTGCTCCTCCTGGTGACCGGCCCCTGCGAAGAAATCTACTGGCGCGGTTATCTTCAAAGGACTCTGTCCAATCGCTTCGGGGGATTTGGAGGTTGGTTTCTAGCAAGCGCTGTTTATGCCGCTGTGCATATCTGGTCCTTCAACCTGATGCTTATCGGCGCGGCAGGAGTGGCCGGCGCGTTCTGGGGCGCGGTTTACCAGCTCACTGGAAGGCTTACCCCGGTGATTGTGTCCCACTCTCTGTGGAGTGCTGTGGTATTTACGCTCGCGCCTTTCAGATAACCATGGAATTCCGGGCCTGGATAACAGTCTTAACGTGCTCGGTAAGCCGGAAAAGCACTTCTATTTCCTGTCCTTCAAGCTTCCTCAGCGAGGCCAGCGCCTTAGACGGCACATTTCGAAACACCTTGCGGCAAAGGTAGTTTATACAAAGTACTTCCCTCGCCGCGAGGATGCACCCTTTTTCCCCAAGGAAGAAACAGCACTCTGCCCTTTCCCGGCGTTTCGGGAGCTCGATGCCGAGGAGAAGATTCACCAGCAGAATCCAGCCGTCGTACTTCAACTCGATGCCGGCCCCGCAGCACGATCCCCCTTCTTCCCTGTCGCATACAGTGCAAAGAGAAACAATCCCGGCCCGCAAGGCCTCTCTTTGTGAAGCCTTATGGGCAGCAGCAAAATCGGCGGCTAGGCACATGGTTTCCTGGTCCGCCTTAAGTGTCTCACCATGTAGAAGGAACATTTTTCCAGCCCATGCAATTCTTCCTGAAATCGTACGGGCAAACGGCCCCTCATCCACGGTCGTCATGTGTTTTTCTTCCCATGCTCCTTCCTGTCCCCGGCCTTGTTCCCGGCTCCCCCTGCCTTGCTGTTACCGAACTTCGAGAGTCCTTCCGCCAGCTCCCGCAGTTTTTTATTCACCAGGAAATTCAGTGTTCCTTTCGGGTATGCCCCTTTCTTTCCCTGCTCCCCGGCGGAAATGCCCGTGAGGATTTCCATGCCCTGGTCAACCGTGGAAACGGAGTAAATGTGAAATTCGCCTTTTTCCACTGCATCGAGGACTTCCTTTCTGAGCATCAGGTCTTTTACATTGCTTTCGGGGATGATTACACCCTGTTCACCGGTAAAGCCCATGCGCTTGCAGCAGGCATAAAACCCCTCGATCTTTTGATTCACGCCGCCTATTGCTTGAATTTCACCGTTCTGGTTAACTGAGCCGGTGACAGCAATCGACTGTTTTATGGGTACTCCCGAAAGGCTGGAAAGCAACGCGTATATCTCCGTCGAAGAAGCACTGTCTCCGTCCACGCCGCCATAAGACTGCTCGAAAGCTATGCTTGCGCTTATGGTAAGTGGTTTGTCCTGGGCGAACTTCTTTCGCAGATATCCGCTGAGAATCAAAACTCCCTTATTGTGAGAGCTGCCGGAAAGATCAGCCTCTCTTTCTATGTTGATAATCCCCGCACGGCCCATGGAAGTGGAAGCGGTGATACGGGAAGGTTTCCCGAACATATAGTCCCCGAAGGAATACACCGCAAGGCCGTTTACCTGCCCGACTGCAGTTCCGGTGACATCGATCAGCAGCGTGCCCCTATCGATCATTTCCTGGATATGCTCTTCGACCAGGTTCGAACGGTAGATTCTGGCTTCAAGCGCCTTTTCCAGGTGATCTCCGGTTATGACGGGGGAGCCATCGGCGTCCGCGCCGAATTCGGCTTCACGAACTATGTCCAGCAGTGTGGGAAAGCTGGTTGATATTTTCTCTTGCCGCCCGGTCATTCGGACCGCCTCTTCCACCAGCCCCGCCACCGCGGAGCGGTCCAAAGGCTTAAGGTTTTCTTCTCCCGCCTTCATTTTCAGGAACCTGGCGATCTGGTTTACACTCTCCTCGCTCCTGTTCATGGTGGTGTCGAAATCCGCTCTCACTTTGAATATTTTTTTTACATCCTCGTCATAAATCCACAAAAGATGATAAAGTCGGGGGTCTCCTATCACCACGACCTTCAAATCGAGATCAATGGGCTCGGGTTTCAACCCGCTGGTTGTGAAAAGGTAGAAGGGGTCGTAGGTCTGGATCTCCAGCTGGGATGACTTGAGCGCCCGCTTCAGCCCTTGCCAGACCCCAGGTTCCACTGCGGCGTCAATCAGGTTGAAAACCAGATAACCTCCATTGGCCCGCAGAAGAGATCCTGCCTTTATTTTGCTGAAATCCGTCCTCCAGACACCGGAGCGGTCAACAATACGTTCTATGCTGCCGAATATGTTTCGGTAAGTGGGGTAAGCTTCCACGACCACCGGAGGCCCTTTGCCTTCGCTGTTGTCAACGAAGAGATTGACTTTGTAGGGTTGAAAAGGGTCTCCCTCCGGCATCAACCCGGGCATTCCCGGTACAGTTTGCTGCTGGGGCCTGAAAATATGCAGGTTATCGGCCATGTCTTCGATCACGGCCTTCAAGTGTTCCTGCACTTTTTCCTGCGGAAAATGCTCGCGCACCGGAGACGCGATTTCCTCGGCGTTTTTCAGGAATGTAACCCTGTCCATGTTTTCAAGTTTTTCCTGCACACCCTTCTGCAGATCGCGGAGTTCCAGGAATATCTGATCCACCTGCTCTCTCAGCTTTGCATGTTTTTCTTTAAGTTGTTCGAATTCCTCCTTGGGGAAGCGGCCTTTTTCCACCATCTCTTCCACCTGGTCCAGGTGAGTGGGGTTTCCGTCAATCAAAGGCACCACTTCAGGTCTTTTGATTTGACCGACCTGTACATCGACAAGCGCGAAACCCTCCTCTTTCACCTTCTGGTCCAGGTTTTTGAAAAAACTCTTCCCTTTAGCTTCATAAGACTCCATTATCTCCTTTTTCAGGTTGATATATTCCTGGCTCTCGAAGATTTGGGGAATTTCCTTTTTCAGACGTTCCAAAAATTCATGAACCGCCTTTTTGAACGCAGCACCGGTACCGCCTGGAAGTTTCAACAGAACAGGCGATTCCGGCTTTTTGAAGTTGTTCACATAACAAAGGTCATCCGGCACCGTCTCGATGCCTTGGGTAAGTTCTTCAAGCATTTTCCGGGCGGTGGCCATTCTCCCGGTTCCCGAACTTCCGGTCACAAAAATATTGTAGCCGTGCCGTTTGATCCCGGCGCCGAATCGAAAGGCTTCCACCCCCCGGTCCTGTCCTACGATTTCCGTAAGCGGCTCCAACTCCTCCGTAGTCTCAAAAGGCAACAGGGCTGGATCCAGCCTCCATCGAAGCCGTTCCACAGGCACTTTTCGATCAGATTTGTCCACAGGCATCAATATTCTCCTTCTTCGAACGGACGACGTTTTCAGCCGACCTTGATCTTAACCCCGCCGACAGCGCCGGGGGATTCTTTTGGCATGGATATCAAAAGAACGCCGTTTTTGAAATTCGCGGATGTCCGCTCGGTATCAACGCGGCACGGGAGACGGAGCATACGGGAGAAGGATGCAGCATTACTTCTAAAAGAACGGAAACCATCCTGTCCCCCACTTCTACCGCTCTTTCGCTCCGCCCGGATACCCAGTCTGTTTCCTGCAATCGAAATGTCGAGTTCTTCAGCACTGAAACCCGGCAAATAGGCCCGCACCTCCAGGCTGTTTCCTCGATCGGTCATTTCCACGCGCGGAGCCCCCATCCATTCGGAGAACATCGGATCGATTCCAAAACTCGACCAGCAACGCTCGAATAACCGGTCCATCTCCCTTCGGATCCGGTCCATCTCCTGGTTTTTCCAAAGGATCAATTTTGACATCATTTCACCCCTTTGACCAAAGCCTCTGGGATTGAGGGCCGCCCGGTCCTCATCCCTTTGTTTCCAGAAGTTCGAATGTCAAATTCTGCGGGCCCTTGAAAAAAGCTATCCGCAGTGTCTCGTCCAAAGTTTTCGGTGGAAGTGAAAACTTGTACCCCTTTTGATTCAATCTTTCGTATTCCTTGTCCAGATCATCCACGCCTATCCCCATGTGATGGTACCCGTGCACCATGTCTCCACTTGCAAGTTCTTCGTCTTCCTGCAGAGCCCTGAGGTTTATTTTGGATCCGCCGAGCCTGAGGGTCGCCCCGTCCACACCTCCGAAGGTTTTCATGGCCACGAGTTCGGCTTCGAAATTATCGGTAAAAAAGTCTATCATTTCCTGTAGATTGCGGCATACTAGATGAATGTGATCAAGTGTATAGGTCATGTGCTGTTTCCTCCCGTTGCATTGATACCCATCAGTGGACTCCGGATAGTTGAAAAAGCCGGCTGGCTGCCCGCGACCCCCTGGGAGCTCAGGCCGACCAGGCTCCATTATTCCATAAATAGTGCCGGGATTCAAAAAATTATATTATTTCTGAAGTAGACGTAGTTTTTCTATAGTTTTTTCGGCAACTATTTTTTCCTTATTAAAATGCTTGAGCATCCGGCTAAGGCATTTTTGCTGTTCCTCGGCCCCGCCGAGATATTTTTCACATGCCTCCATGCAGGATTTGGCCAATTCCACGTTGTTGTTGATTTCTTCGGGAATCTTCTCGCTGTCATGGCGCACAGCGTCCTGATCACAGACGTCATGACACTTCCCACAACGAATACAATCAGCCATATGGATCTCGGCCACTTCCTCCTTCATCGCGATTGCACCCACCGGACACTCCTCAACACATACCCCGCAGCCCACACACATATCGATGTCAACCCAAGGCATATTTTTTCTCCTTTCCGAAATATTACGATTTATTCCGGGCCCACCCGGAAAGTCCCATCTTCACGGCCGGGTTCAAGTCGTAGATTGGAGAACCTTCCCTGTTTACTTCCGGCGCAGATCCAAGACGAGGGCTCATGATGCCCGCCGCCTTAAGATCGGCTATGAGGCTGTCCACACTGTAGCTCAGAGCAAGACGGGAACAAATGAACTTTATTCTGTCGGCGGTGATTCTATTGTTATTTCCTTCCTCAAAAAGGGCCATTACCACGCCCGGCATTCTTTGATAGTGCGGGTGCCCCGATTCCTTGAAAAAATTATACATGGCACTTTCGGCTTGCCAGTCAGCGGTTTTTGAAGCGGCCATCAGTAAAGATTTAATTATATTAGGAATTTCATAAAATTCTTTGTCCTGGAGCGACAAGACCCTATCCTCCCAACTGGAACTTTTCGCCGTGGTAAGGGGCAAAAGCAATTTCCAATCAAAAGCGAGCAAAAGAACTTCTTCAGGTTCATCCTGGATAACGGCTTTGACCTCTTGATAGGAAACCGCGGTCCTGTCAACGGCATACAGCAGCAGACGGCTCAAGTCAGCGGTCTCGCCACCGGTGGCCCGAAGAAATCCTAAGGCCCTTTCCAGGCGGCTTAAGGCGATTTGACTGTCCGGCCGGTTTTCCATAAAAATACCGTCAAATAACAATTTCTTTTCCGGCGCCGCCGCCGACATATTTTTCAGGATACAAGTTTTCTATTTCTGATTTGTACCGGGTGCAGTGGCAGGGGCAGATCAGCCCCAGGTCTTGAACCGCGTTGAAGTTTCGAAAGCCGTGAAGCCCGCCCAAAAGCGCATACGGCCGGCCGTAGCGGGAAGCTGCCCTCAGGATACTTTCCACACCAGGATGAGAACACCCGGTTACTACAGCGATACCATCTCCGATTTCCACGGCGAGAGATTGCTCTATGCCCGACAATTCACCGGTGGAAAAAATTCCGTTTGCCACTTCCAATGGTCCATCAACCGTAACCACATGTTCGGCTGTCGACGGCGGAGGAAAGGATCGGGGAACAAAAACTTTAACGTCCTTGTTTTCCCGCAAAAACCTTGGCAATCCTCCTGTATGGTCCCAGTGCCCATGTGAAATAACAACAATATCAATGGAAAGTGGATCAATTCCCAATTTTTCCATGTTTGACATCAGGATGGAACCCGATGCGCCAGTGTCGAAAAGGATCCTCGGTGCTCCACTTCTTTCAATCAGACACGAAAAACCCCAATCTGCCTTTAAACCTTTAATATAGGCATCGTTATCATAAATAATAGTTATCTTCATATTTTGACCTAATGATTTCGAAAAAGTCAATATCATATCAAATTCAACTACAAGCACTAATATGGGCCTGCTTCGTTAATACCATACGCTGTAAACGTTACATGGTCAAATCAATCCCCTGCCCGTGCAGTCTTTATCGTTGACATCGCCTGGAAATTTTGAAAAATGATTTAGGCAATTTTGATGGCAGCGGTTCATTTTATGTTCATCAAGGAGAAAAACATGTTCAACTATAAAAACGTACGACCTGAGCTTGAATCGATCGGATTGAGAAATCTGGCTGGCGTATACTGGAACGCCAATACCCCGATGCTTTATGAAGAAATAATCCGGAGGCGCGAAGGAATGATATCGCACCTGGGGCCGGTAGTGGTCCGCACGGGACATCACATGGGCCGGTCGCCGGAAGACAGGTACATCGTGAAGGAGCCTTCCTCGCTCGAAAAAGTGTGGTGGGGCGAGGTAAACAAAGGCATTGACGAACGGCATTTCGACCAACTTCTATACCGACTCGATGCCTATGTTCAAAACAAGGACCTATTCGTACAGGATTGCTTCGCAGGTGCGGACGGCAATTATCGCATCCCCCTCCGGGTAATCACCGAAACAGCCTGGCATAACCTTTTCGCACGCAACATGTTCATACAGCTAAAAAATCGTGAGGAAGCCGACAGGCATAAACCCTCTTTCGTCGTTATCAACCTGCCCCGCTTCCACGCGATGCCGGAAGTTGACAATGTACGCTCAGAAGCCTTCGTTCTTCTGCATATGGCTAAAAGGCTCGTGCTGATAGGCGGAACCAGCTATGGCGGCGAGATAAAAAAATCGGTGTTCACGATGCTCAATTATTTCTATCCTCAGCAATCGGTTCTTCCCATGCACTGCTCGGCGAATGTCGGAGAAAAGCTTGACGACGCGGCGATCTTCTTCGGCCTGTCCGGAACAGGTAAAACAACGCTTTCGGCCGACCCCGAGCGCTTGTTGATAGGAGACGACGAGCACGGCTGGAGCGATGAGGGCCTGTTTAATTTCGAGGGGGGATGCTATGCCAAGGTCATCCGCCTGTCCAAGGAGGCCGAGCCGGAAATATACGAGTGCACTCGGAAATTCGGAACCATCCTGGAAAACGTAACCATGGACAGTAATTCCCGGAGGCTCGATCTGGAAGATGATTCTCTGACCGAAAACACCCGGGCAGCTTATCCTATTCCCCATATCCCGAGCGCATTGAGGCACGGGGTTTCCGGCCATCCGAAAAACGTCGTAATGCTGACATGCGATGCTTTCGGGGTAATGCCTCCGGTAGCGAAGCTGACCAAAGAACAGGCGGTCTATCATTTCCTTAGCGGCTACACGGCGAAAGTGGCTGGAACCGAACAGGGAATAAGCGAACCACAGGCGACTTTCAGCGCCTGTTTCGGCGCCCCGTTCATGGCTCTGCCCCCGACCGTGTATGCAAGCCTGCTTTCGAAAAAAATAGAACAGCACAAGGTATCATGCTGGCTTGTGAACACAGGTTGGTCGGGTGAACCACACGGCCGCGCCGACCGCATCAAGATCGCCTACTCACGGGCGCTGGTGCGCAATATCGTCAGCGGTGCCCTTGACCGGCAGGAATTCGACAGGGATCCGCGTTTCGGGTTCCTTGTGCCCAGAAAGTGTCCGGGAGTTCCCCCGGAAATACTGAAGCCCGCGGAATCGGCCGCAGATGCCTCGGATTACGCGAAGCGCGCGGAAAAGCTCGCCGCCGACTTCAAGAACAATTTCGAGCAATTTGAAAAGCATGTACCGCCCGAAATAGCATCGGTAATGCCATAGAAACACGCTGTTAAAGAATCAGTAATGATGGCCTCGTAAAAGTCCCGGAGCCGTCATTCCGGCGCAGACCGGAATCCATAAGTTGTTGGAATGACTGGGCCCCCGACACAAAATTGTGTCGGGAGGTGACGATAGAGGGGATATTTTGACTTTTTACGAGGCCATCAGTAATCCCATCTCCATTTGATGCCGACTCCGCCTCCGGAGTCTGCGCCTATTTCCGTTTCCAGCGAAAGATTAGGCGTCAGCTCCACCTCCACCGAAGCCCTGCTGTTGTCAGAACCCACACCCTGCTCCAGCTGTAGATAGATTCTTTCATTGATGTATTTTCCCGCCCTTATCGATGCTTCTCCTTCGTGTTCTTCCGACTGCGTCAATTCCAGCTGATCGACACCGAGCAGCTTCCTTGCCCTGGCTAAAATATCAAGCCCTCCCCCGCCGGCGAGGGTCTGTGCAGCCTGCGCAAGCTGCACAGCCTGAAGCGGAGTAAGGCTGTCGAGGCTTCTACCGAACAAAAGCCTTGCCATGATTTCATCCGAAGGATAAGAAGGGCTGGAACTCAAGGATATGGATGGTGACTGGGCAGGGCCAGACACCCGGACTTCTGCCGTCATTTCGGCCGAAGAGGCCTTACCCACCACATCGATCTGGGCCGGAGCCCCAGGCGGACCGCCAAGCTGAATCGAGCCCCGGCTAAGCGTGAAACGCTTACCCAGCAGGTTGAAGTATCCCCGGACCAAAGTAAAAGCACCCGAAACCTCCAGCGCTTTGCTTCCGCCTTCCAGGTGAACCTTCCCTTTCCATTCACTGTCTAATCCCCGTCCAGAGACGAAAAGGCGGCCCGGACTTTCCAGCCTCACATCAAGGTTCACAGGAAACGACCCTGCCGATTCTTCGGAAGGCTTCACCGGTTCGGCCGGCCGCCTGCCGTGCACCTCCACTACATCCAACCGCGGGATGTCATCTGCCATGCGCTCGGGTATCTTTATTTCCGCCCGTTCCACACATAACGCCCCCGTCACGGATGCCTCCCTGCCCGTACCCTTGAGATGAAGGGGCCCGTCCACGACGGCAGAAGAGTCATCGCGCCTGAGAACCGCGGCATTTTCCATTTCAACAGCTACATTGTATGAAAACGGCGCTCCACTATCCGTATCGAGCCCGCCTTCAACTTTCACCTTTCCTTCTGTGCCGGCCCGGGCCTCGCCCTTCACGATCTTGATTCCTGAAGGATCTGCCTCAAGGTCAAGCGAAATGTCCTCAAGCACCGTGCCGGTGGTGATATCTTCGAAATATCCCCTCTCCAGATGCACCGAACCGGTCATAAGAGGCCGCGCCATGGTCCCGGCCAGATTGAGGTCCAATTCCATGAGGCCCTGCATATAGTGTCGGTCCAGGGAAAATGCAGGGGGAACCGCCGACAGATCCACACAGCCCTTTAGAAATCCTTTCAAATCCCGCTCAACCGGAAGGGCTAAACGTAAAGGCGATAAGGACAAAATAACAGGCAGCTCGGCAAAAAATTCACATGGTGAAGGCGATATGCCGGAAACAAGCCCCCTCAAGGCAAGACTGTCCACGGAAGTGCGTGCCGAAAAATTCATGCCCACATTCTCGATCACGCTTCCCATTTCAGCATGTCGGTAAGTACCTTCCTTCACACTGAAGCCACAGTCGACCTGCGGGACAGCGGCTGTTCCGCGAACATCCACCTTCAATTCCGCCTTGCCGGACAGATCTCCTGGTATGCTCAGACCAAAGGCCTGAGCATCCTTGATATCGGTTTTACATACAAGCCGGCCTTCTA
>CAYXDR010000051.1:0-12074 GCA_964463515.1 uncultured Desulfobacteraceae bacterium
ATTTTGCCTTTTTGCGATGTCATCAATGCTTGGTTTTATAGTTCTGTGTTGTTTGAAGTCTGATGCACAGTGAGACCCCCGGTGGGAACCCGCACCGCAGGTGCTGTCTCTTCGGCCGAATCGTAAGGCGGGGCCCGGCCGGAAACCCAGTGAATATTTCAGGAGTGACGTATGGAAGAAAAGACGAAAAATGCTCTTTTGCCCGGACAGACGGATGGTTCCGAAAACAAACCGGCTGCTGTGGTCGGAATAGGTGCTTCGGCAGGCGGGCTGGAGGCAATAGAAGCTTTTTTCAAGGCCATGCCCGTGGACAGTGGCATGGCCTTTGTCGTAATTCAGCATCTTTCGCCTGATTACAAGAGCCTGATGGTCGAACTGCTGTCACGCAAAACAGATATTCCGGTGCATCGAGCCGAAGAGGGGATGGTGGTTGAGCCGAACCACATATACTTGATTCCGCCTAAGAAAAATTTGACAATTTTCCACGGTAAACTGCTGCTGGAAGAACAAAAGCCGCGTGAAAGCATCAATTTGCCGGTGGATATTTTCTTTCGCTCACTTGCTGAGGATCAGGGGGAAGGGGCGGTCGGAGTCATTCTTTCCGGGACAGGCAGTGACGGGACCCGGGGGGTAAGGGCTGTCAAGGAATGGGGCGGGCTCGTGATGGTGCAGGACGAGGCCAGTGCGAAATTCGACGGAATGCCCCGGGCCGCCGCCTCCACCGGGGTGGCGGACTTCATCCTCAGCCCGGGGGAAATGCCGTCTCAACTTCTGGCCTGCCTGCGTCATCCTTACACAACCAGGCAGGACCGCGACCCGCAGCTATTGAGCGATGAAACCGGTTTGACCCGCCTGTTTTCGCTGTTGAGAGCCAGGACCAAGGTCGATTTCACATACTACAAGCCAAGTACAATAACGCGCCGAATCGAACGGCGCATTGCGGTTACGCAGGCCACTGACCTGGATTCCTATGCCCGGTATGTGGAGCAGACTCCATCCGAAATATCCGCTCTCTACCGGGAGTTGTTGATCGGGGTCACCAGCTTTTTTCGAGACCCCCAGGTTATGAAGATACTTCAGGAACAGGTGCTCCCGGATTTGCTCATGCGGTGGTCCGACAGGGAATTGCGTTTCTGGGTCGCCGGGTGTTCTACAGGTGAAGAAGCCTACACAATGGCCATTATTGCCAGAGAAGTCATGGAGAGGCTCGGAGTGGCGAGGGATATCAAGATTTTTGCCACGGACATCGACCGTGATGCAGTTGCGAAGGCCGGAACCGGACTTTACCCGGAGAGCATAGCGGCGGATCTGAATCCGGCTTTGCTCGCAAAATACTTCTATTGCCGCGGCGATACATACCAGGTTGCCAGGAGCCTCAGGGAGATGATCGTGTTCGCTCAACACAACCTGGTCAAAGATCCTCCTTTCACCAGGATAGACCTGGTCAGCTGCCGTAACCTTCTTATTTACCTTCAGAACAATCTCCAGCAGCGCGCGCTCGAGATGTTCAATTTTTCATTGCGTCCGGAAGGTGTTTTGTTGCTGGGTACCAGCGAAACCGTTGGAGACATGGAAAACTGCTTCGAGCCGGTCGACCGAAAGGCCAGGATTTACCGCGCCGCGGGGCAAAACCACTCCAAAAAGATGCTGGATGGTGTAGAGCCGGCAACAGGTGCCGACGGTAGCCGGCCGTTGACTAAAAGCGGCTATGTGGACAGCCTGTTCCCCAGGTCTGCTTCGCGGGAGCATGGGCGTCTAGTAACCCGGCTGCTGGATACCCTTGCTTCGTCCTATGTGCCGCTGACGGTGGTCGTAAACGAACACCTGGAAATACTCCATACCGTGGGGGACCCGAGCGGTGTTTTCACGTTTCCTTCGGGCCGTGCGAATTTCGACATTTCCAGGATGGTTAGCCGGGAGCTGGCCATACCCATTGCCACCGGGATTCAAAAAGTGATGCGCACCGGTGAGGAGCTTGTTTACACTAACGTCCGGGTGCGTGAAAAAGATGCTGCCAGGTCCATGAGGCTGCGTCTGAAGCCTCTTTCAGGCCGCAAAAGAGACGAAACTCTGGCCGTTGTATTCTTCGAAGACATCCATGAATCCAGAGTCCCCGACGAAGAAACCCTGCCCGAATACGACCTGGACGAGGAGACCAACCAGCGCATGCAGGACCTCGAACAGGAACTGCAGTTTACCCGTGAAAATTTGCAGGCCACGATCGAGGAACTGGAAACATCCAACGAGGAGTTGCAGGCAACCAATGAAGAACTGCTGGCCAGCAATGAAGAACTCCAGAGTACAAACGAAGAACTCCAGAGCACAAACGAGGAACTCTATACTGTCAACTCTGAGTTCCAGGACAAGATAATCGAACTCACCGAGGCACGAAACGATGTGGACAATCTGTTGTCAAGTTCCCGTATCGGGACCCTTATCCTTGACGAGGATCTCTGCATCCGCCGATATTCCCCCCAGGCCGCCGAGGTGTTTCATCTGGTCAACAGCGATATAGGCAGACCCTTGAAGCATTTATCCCACCGTTTTGTTGACTGCGATCCGCTGACCCTGGCACGGGAAGCTCAGCACACTGAGGAATCCCACGAACAGAATGCCGAGGGGGAAGACGGCCGCCGATATCTCGTGCGCGTGGTGCCTTACTATATAGGCCCGCGGGCGTTTTCGGGAATTGTAATCACGATAATCGACATCACTACGCTTCATGATGTCAGCGAGCGCTTGAAAGACGCCTGTAAGGCCGAGATGGATATCATCCGACACATGCCTTCCGGGCTACTCGTCTATGAGGTTGGCGAAAGAGGCGGTTTAATTCTTAAAAGCGGAAATATAGCCGCCGAAAAGATAACCGGCCTCGATTTAGAGGCATGTGAGGGTAAGCGTTTTAAAGATATATGGACAGGCTGGCAGGGAGCTTCCCTGGAGGCCGCATTTCTCAAGGTTTTTCACGACAGGAAACCACTTTACAGTTCGGAGCTGGAATACCGGGATGAACGGTTCCACGGGGTGTTTCACGTTCATGCTTTTCCCTTGCCCGGGAATCGGTTGGCTGTGGGTTTCGAAGATATAACCGAGCGCAAGGAGACAGAAAGGCGTCTGCAGGAAAGCGAACAACGCTTCAGGTCTCTATACAACCTGCTGGCGGATGCCGAGAAGACCGCCCGCATGGGCAGCTGGACATGGGATGTGGAAACCGACACAGTCACATGGTCCGAGAACCTTTTCCGGATTTTCGGGCGGGACCCGTCTCTTGGGGCCCCTTCATTTGCAGAGCACGACGCTTTTTATACTCCTGAATCCATGGACTTTCTAAGAGAGGCCGTGGAAAAGGCCCTTAAGGAGGGTGCTTCCTATGAACTGGAGTTGACCGCCATAAGGAGCGGTGACGGGCGAAAGATGCAATGCCTTGCCCGCGGTCAGGCCGAACGGGACGAAGATGGCATTGTAAGGCGCCTGTATGGATCCTTGCAGGAGATTTTACAATGAATGCAGGCGAAGGACAGAACCCGGATGCACCGCGCAGCCGGGCGGAGGGTTTAATCGCCAGAACACTTGAGGCCTTGAGGTCTAATGAGGCCGGGCCTTTCAAGGAATTGGCCCACGAATTGGCTGTTCACCAGGCTGAACTCGAGCTTCAAAACGAAGAGCTGCGGCAGGCCCAGATTGAACTGCAGGAAGCCAGGGACAGGTTCGCCGCGCTCTACGATCATGCGCCTGTCGGGTATGTGGTGCTCGATGCTTCGGGTATCGTCCACCAGAATAACACGACATGGCTCGCCATGCTCAACCGTGAAGAGGAGGATCTCAGGGGCAGGCCGTTTACCGATGCAATGGTCCCGGAAGATGCCCAGGTATTTCTTGGAAGGTTCAGGGCCTTTTTCCGAAATCCCCTGGAAAAGCGGATTTCCGTCAGGATGAAAAGGAAAGACGGTTCTGTTTTCCATGCACAGATCGAAGCCAGGCCCAGGTCGTTTCAGGCCCAGAGCATACCGGCTCAAAGAGACCGGACCGAACTCATGGTTATCGTGAGCGATATAACGGACCGCGTGAAGGTTGAAAAAGCCTTACGGAAGACAACAGAGAGCCTTCAGGCGATTCTTGACCACAGCCCCCTCCTGATAAGCGAATTCGACATCGACGGCCGCTATTTGCTTGTAAACCGCGCCATCGCAGATATGTTCGGTTCCACGACCCTCGAACTGACAGGTAAATCTTTCGGGGAGCTTCTGCCGGCGGAGACGGCGGGGATTTTCGAGGAAAGGATCCGCCGGATGACGGAAACAGGCCGCCCCATGACCGTGGAGGACCGCGTTCATGCCGAGCAGGGCGAACGTCACTTCATTACAACATTGTTTCCTCTGTTTGATTCTTTGGGAGAGATAAGGTCCATAGGTTCCATAGCCCACGACATCACGGAGCGGAAGCGTGCCGAGGAGCGGTTGATCGAGACCAACCGGGAGCTTGAAGAGGCTACCGCCAGGGCGAACGAAATGGCTACCAGGGCCGAGCTTGCAAGCGCCGCCAAAAGCGAGTTTCTCGCGAATATGAGCCATGAGATTCGAACTCCCATGAACGGGGTTATCGGTATGACAGGCTTGCTCCTGGACACGGAACTGACCGAGGAGCAGCGGAGGTATGCGGAGATCG
The DNA here is from genome assembly GCA_964463515.1 of uncultured Desulfobacteraceae bacterium. Classification (GTDB taxonomy): domain Bacteria; phylum Desulfobacterota; class DSM-4660; order Desulfatiglandales; family Desulfatiglandaceae; genus CAYXDR01. The sequence goes on from CAYXDR010000051.1 coordinate 4,666, forward strand.
TCAGGGCCAGTGCCGAGTCGCTTCTGGGGGTGATAAACGATGTGCTTGATTTTTCGAAAATCGAAGCAGGGAAGCTGGAACTCGAAAAGGTGGACTTCGACCTTGTGAGGTTTCTTGAAGACTTCAGTTCCGTGATGGGCGTCCGCGCCCACGAGAAGGGGCTCGAGTTTACCTGCGGTATAGAGCCGGGGGTCCCGGTCTTTTTGAGGGGAGACTCGGGCCGGCTTGGGCAGGTGCTGACGAACCTGGTCGGCAACGCGGTCAAATTCACCGATCAGGGCAAGGTTTCGGTTGGGGCGTGCGTGGTTTCCGATGGAGATGACCACGTCATGCTTCGTTTTTCGGTCAAGGACACCGGTATAGGTATAGCGGAGGAAAAGCAGGAGTTTTTGTTCCAAAAATTCACACAGGTCGATGCATCCAGTACCAGGCGGTACGGGGGCACGGGGCTTGGTTTATCCATAAGCAAGGAGTTGGCCTGCTTGATGGGGGGTGAAATAGGGGTCGATAGCACTGAAGGGGAAGGATCCTTGTTCTGGTTCACCGCGAAATTGGAGAAGCAGGACTCCGCCGGCCTGCCTGTGACACGGGCCGCGTCAACGGGCGGGGGGCGGATAGGTAAGCTGGCCCGCCGTTTTTCTTCAATCAGGGCACGGGTACTTGTTGCCGAGGACAATGTGACCAACCAGATGGTTGCCCTGGGGATATTGAAGAAGCTGGGGCTTCGGGCGGATGCCGTGGCCAACGGGCTCGAGGCTGTGAAGGCGGCTCAAAGCGTCCCCTATGATTTGATCTTGATGGACGTCCAGATGCCCGAAATGGACGGCTTTGAGGCCACCAGGCACATCCGCGGCCTTCCCTCCGAAACGCATTGCCACCAAATTCCCATAATCGCGATGACCGCCCATGCCCTTGACGGATACCGGGAGGAATGCCTGGAGGCGGGAATGAACGACTATGTTGCAAAACCGGTGAATCCTCAGGCCCTGGCCGAGGTGCTGGGCAGATGGCTTGAAAGAAATGACTGATGAGAAAGGTGCAATTAAAATGGACGGAGAAGACAACATGGCAGGTTTTTCATCATCGATATTCGATCGAAAAGATATCCTGGAAAGGTTGATGGGGGATCAGGACTTGGTGAGAACGGTAATTGAAGGGTTTTTGGCCGACATGCCCGGGCAGATGGCGGTGCTAAGAGAACATGTTGCTGCGGGCATGGCGGAGAGGGCCGGAACTCAGGCCCATAAAATAAAGGGGGCCGCGGCGAATGTGGGCGCCGGAGAATTTCAGGAGACTGCCGCTGCGATGGAGGCGGCGGGAAAGGAGAGAGATCCGGAAAGGTTGGCAGGGTTGATGCCCGAACTGGAGGAGCGCTTCGACAGGTTAAAAAGAGTTATGGAAAATGAAATAAATGCAGATGCTTGAAGGCGGGGAGGGAATCATCAATCAACTATTCATCCGGTAAGGGATGCAGGGAAGTAGAGCAGACGGCGTCTTGGCTGTGGAACGGCGTTACTGCAAAACGGTTTATGAACCAGCAAGGGGAGTCGGCATGCCTGAAAAACCGAGCCATGAAGAACCGGAGAAAAGCACCGGGAATCTGGAAGACGTAGTGGATATTAAAGGCATCCAGGAGATAATGGATGATTTTTTCCGCCTCACGCAGATCGGTGTGGCTGTTGTCGATTTGAAAGGCAAAGTGCTCATTTCAACTGGATGGCAGGACATCTGTGTCAAATTCCACCGCGTGCATCCGGAAACACGAAAAAGGTGCATCGAAAGCGATACTATACTTTCTTCGGGTGTCGAAGCAGGGGACTTTAAAATTTATCACTGCAGAAACGGCATGTGGGATATGGCCACGCCGATCGTGGTCGGAGGGAATCATGTCGGGAATCTTTTTCTGGGGCAGTTCTTTTTTGACGACGAAATGGTGGATTACCGGTTTTTCAAGGCGCAGGCGCGGCGCTACGGATTCGATGAAAAAGCCTACTTCAAGGCGCTCGATCGCGTTCCCCGGTGGAGCCGTGAGACTGTCAACAGCGTTATGACCTTTTATTCACGTTTCGCCAATCTTATCTCAAAGCTCAGCTACAGTAATTTGAAACTCGCCAGGAGCCTTGAGGAACGAAACAGGGCCATAGAGGAGCGTGCAAGGCTGATGTCGGCCATGGAGCAGGCTGCCGAAGCCATTGTAATCACCGACCAGGATGGAAAAATCCAGTATGTAAACCCTGCTTTTGAACAAATCACCGGATACAGTGAGCAGGAAGTCAGAGGGAAAAATTCGCGAATTCTGAAAAGCGGCCACCAGAACGAAGCCTTTTACCGGGAACTCTGGAGCACCATCAGCAACGGCAAGACATGGAAAAGCCGCATGGTCAACCGCCGGAAAGACGGAACCTGTTATACGGAGGATGTATCCATATCGCCGGTGTTGGACAAAGGGGGCTGGATTACCAATTTTGTCTCCGTCAAGAGGGATGTGACATCCGAGATCGAGCTTGAGAAAAGACTGCTCCAGGCCCAGAAGATGGAAGCCATAGGGAACCTGGCAGGAGGCATCGCTCATGATTTCAACAACATCCTTTCTCCCATAATGCTGCATGCCGAGATGGCCATGATGGACCTTCCGGCAGACAGCAGGCTGCAGGAGACCATGAAGCAGATCTACAGCTCAGCGGAAAGAGCCAAGGACCTTGTAAGGCAGATCCTGACATTCGCCCGGGCCAGGGAGGAAAAGAAAATTCCCTTGAGGCTCTCCTTGATCCTCAAGGAGGCCTTGAAATTTTTGAGGGCCACGATTCCTTCGACGATCGAGATACGGCATGTTTTGAAAACAGGCCGGGATACGGTAATGGCCGACCCGACCCAGATCCACCAGATTGTGATGAACCTGTGTACAAATGCCGCCCACGCAATGAAGGACACTGGCGGCAGGTTGACTGTGAGCCTGACCGAGGCCCGTGAAGTGCCGGGGGATTTTTTGAGGATATCGGTAAGGGACACTGGTAAGGGTATTGAGCCCGGTATTCTGGAAAGGATTTTCGATCCGTATTTCACAACCAAGGGGCCTGGCCAGGGAACAGGTCTTGGCCTGGCTGTGGTTCACGGAATAGTTGAGAGCTGCGGCGGGCGGATCGATGTAGAGAGCGAAGAGGGGAAAGGCACGGTTTTCCACGTGCTGCTTCCCGTGGTAGATTCTGATGTTTCATTGAATGAAGACGTGGGGGCGGAGTCAGTCGGCGGCACGGAACGGATTCTGCTCGTGGACGACGAGGAGGCCTTGCTGAAGATACTTCGACGGATGCTTGAAAGGCTGGGCTACCGGGTTACGGCGGCAAACAACGGATCAGAGGCTTTGAAGCTTTTCCGCCTGGCCCCAAGTTCTTTCGATCTTGTGATCACAGACCAGACGATGCCGGGCCTCAGGGGCAGTGATCTTGCCGGGGAGATTATGGCTGTAAGAGATGATATCCCCGTAATACTCTGCACCGGGTTCAGCGACCAAATCGACGAAGCGTCCGCTTTTGAAATGGGCATCCGTGCATTTGTCTCGAAACCGGTCGTGATGCACGAGATGGCGGCAAGAATCCGTGAAGCGTTGGAACAGAAATTTCAATAACAGGGGATGAATATGAGCAACATCCTGATCATCGATGATGATGTGGTTCTATGCGAGATGCTCCTTGCGGGCATTGAAAGGATGGGGCATTTCTCAAGTTATGCCCTTACTCTGGAAGAAGGGATCAGGGCTGCCAGGAAGGGCTCGTGGGATGTCATATTCCTGGATGTGTGGCTTCCCGACGGAAACGGCCTTGACGCACTGCCTGCTGTACGCTCCATCCCATGCAGCCCGGAAGTCATAATTTTCACCGGGGAAGGCGATCCGGACGGCGCCCAGACCGCTATTCAGCGGGGAGCATGGGACTATGTCGAAAAGCCGGGTTCCTTGAGCGCGATGATGCTGCCTTTGATGCGCGCCCTGGAATACCGGTCTGCGAGCCGGCGAAAAGTTTTCAGCCTCGCCGACCGTAACGGTATATTGGGAAGAAGCCGTGAAATCGATAAATGCCTGTGTCTTGCGGCCGATGCTGCGAAAAGCGAAAAAGAAGTCTTGATTTTGGGAGAGACCGGGACCGGCAAGGAACTCTTTGCAAGGGCGGTCCACACCAACAGCCGGCGGGCGGCGGGGAATTTTGTTGTTGTGGATTGCGCGGCGCTTCCCGAAACCCTTGCGGAGGGTACATTGTTCGGTCATGAAAAAGGGGCCTACACCGGGGCTGACAGGTCACGTGTCGGCCTGGTGAAACAGGCTGACGGAGGGACCCTTTTCCTGGACGAAATAGGTGAGCTTCCCTTGAGTCTACAAAAAGCCTTTCTAAGAGTGTTGCAGGAAAAAACATTCAGGTCGCTTGGAGGCCAGCAGGAACTCGGGAGTGATTTTCGCCTTATCGCTGCAACAAACAGGGACCTGGATGAAATGGTTTCAGAAGGGCTTTTCCGGGAAGATCTCTTGTTCCGGATAAAATCCTGGGTCATTGCGCTTCCACCGTTAAGGGATCGTACAGGCGATATCATGGAAATAGCCCTGGATTTTTGCAAGAGATATGCCGGCCGCACAGGAGGCGGCATAAAGGGCTTTTCCCCGGAATTCATCGAGTCCCTCACCGTGTATCCCTGGCCTGGAAATGTCAGGGAACTGCTGACTGCGCTCGAAACCGCCATAGAGACGGCCAGGGATGAACCGACGCTTTATCACAATCATATGCCGTCTCATATCCGGATTCATGTGGCCCGCGCCGTCCTGGAGAAAAGCCATGCTTCGTCAGACGGGACCAACGGCGGCGGGTCGCCCGCCGAAAATATCTTTCCCCTGAAAGAGTTTCGTGCCCAGGAGCTGAACAGGATCGAAGAGGAATACCTTCTCAAGCTCATGCATGTCACCTGCGGGGACATTCATAAAGCATGCGAGGTATCCGAGATGTCGCGATCCCGCCTTTACCGCCTGCTTCGAGAACACCATTTAACACCTTCCTGGTGATTGGGTGTCAGCCGTTAGCCATTAGCCATCAAGCTGTTAGCAGGGCGGAAAAAGAACTACTTTATATAGACTGCCGATCCCGATACCGACGCCGACGCCGATTGGTGTGCAGCAGTGGAGAAAAGGCGGGGGAGCGGGAAGGTGCTTGTCCTGCGCGGCAGGACCGAGTCCTGCCGCGCAGGATAATTTCGGGCATCGAAATACATGCCCTCCGGTTTTCAAGGATCAGGCTTAGACCTATAAACTTCTTATATTCCTGGTATTTTATCCTTTTTGCCCTTTCTGCACATCCCCTTTCCCCTTCCTGCCGGGGCGGCACGCTTTTTGATGTGTAAATCCAATATCCGCCTTTTATAAGACAAGTGGTTGGGTTGGTAAAGCTTAAGATCATTTATGAGGGCCTGGTTTTGAGTATACTTATTTATTCCGGGATAAAGGATCCTTTTAAAGAGCAGCTTCTAAATATAATCGAGCAACGGTTCCCCGGCCTGACAGTGGAGTGCGCTGAAGGGATTAAAGAGCTAAGGGCGCGGTTCCGAAGGCCGGTTTATGATGTGGATGCTGCAGTGCTCGTGGCTTCATCAAAAGATGAATTAAACAGTCTTATGTCAATTGAAAGTGATCTTTTTTTGCTTCCTTTGATAGTGATCGTTCCTGATGGTGACCCGGATACTTTTTACAAGGCTCATAGGCTTCGACCACGCTATGTGACCTCCGCGGACGGCACCGGGGGATTCATGGATGTCTCCCTGGTGCTTGATAAAATGATCGACCGGTCCAGAAAATGGAGGAAGACGGCGGGGGGAGATTTTAAAACCAATTCTTGACGGCCTCGCAGTAAGGCGTCGGTTTCAGTGGAAAGGAGGATGGCAAATGGTGGCATCGGCCGGCAATGCCGAAAGGGAAACGCGGGAGTCATTTGTGAGGGAAGACAAATATTTGACCTTCGCGCTGGCAAAGGAGGAGTACGGAATCGGTATTAAAAAAGTCAAGGAAATCATTGGGATGATGCCTGTTACATCGGTTCCCCGAACCCCTGACTACGTAAAGGGTGTGATCAATCTTCGGGGAAAGGTGATTCCGGTGGTGGATTTGCGGCTTCGTTTCGGCCTGGAGGCGGTTGAGCACACGGACCGCACCTGCATTATCGTAGTGGAAATTCAAGGGTCTTCAGGGAAACTGGTGATCGGAATCATCGTGGATTCGGTGTCTGAAGTTCTCAATATCAAGGGATCGGACATCGAAGACACCCCTGCTTTCGGTGCTACGCTTGATACTGAATATATCCAGGGTATGGCCAAGATGGAAGGAGGCGTCAAAATCCTGCTCGATATCGACCGCGTGTTAGGGGCCGGCGAGATCGCGAAACTCGAAACGACCGTGTAAGGGAATTTTTCGGAGCCTGGAAAATGATGAGGACGAACTCTCCTTTTTTTCTGATCCTGTTGACCTGGCTGGTTTTAGTCTCCGGCCCGGCTCCTGTGGATGCCAAGAAGGGCGCCTATGACTGGGCTTTTGTGAGACTGGACTATGCACGGCAGGAAAAGGTGGATGCCCTTGACAGGTTCTGTGCGCGTATCCAGGAATTGGCACGCAAGGCGGCTGAAGATGAAGCCGTTGTGGGCTGCTTCGATATAAACCTAAGATACTTGGAGATGATGGAAAAAGGCCCTGTGCCGGAGGCATTGTCTGAAACGGTGCGGGAATTGAGGAAAAATCTGGACAGGTATTATATCGAAAACTACCTGTTGTTTTATGACATGATGTTCGTAAATCTGGATGGGGATGTATTCTACACGATAAGGAAAGAGTCCGACATGGGCTCAAACCTGATCCGAGGAGACCAGGTTGAAGGCCCTTTGAGCCGGTGCCTTAAAGATGCTCCCGAAAAGGAAGCTTTCATCGATTTTCATCAATACGGCCCTTCTTCCAGGCCTGCCGCATTTTTGGTCGAACCCTTGCACAAAGAAGACCAGCACATAGGATGGCTTGTACTTCAGTGCGCGATTCAAAAGGTAAACACCCTGTTTGCATGGGAAGAAGACCTCGGGCAGACAGGCGAGACATTTTTGATAAACCAAGACGGGTTCATGCTTACCGAATCCAATTTTGTCGGAGATTCAACCATACTCAAAAAGCGGCTCGACGACCGGAACATTCAAGCAAAATTTGCGGAAAAACAAGGCCACCGGATCGTAACGGATTATAGGGACAGAACCGCCTTGACTTCGTTCAAGGTGGTCAGCTTCATGGGAACCGAATGGCTGGTTGTGGCCAAGGTGGACCGGGACGAGATCATAACCCGGCATTACCAACTGCACCGAAGATATTATGCCGACAGGCTGATCGAGTATTTGAAAAAAAC
>CAYXDR010000052.1:0-5505 GCA_964463515.1 uncultured Desulfobacteraceae bacterium
CCTGGGTGATGCCGCTCGGGACGCATACTATGATCCTTGGACGTACGAGGGTCCTGCGGTTGTGAACAGTCCGGATGAAGTGACGAAGCATCGCCTCGGTTATTTCGAAATCCGCGATAACACCGTCTTTCATCGGTCTGATGGCAATAATATTGCCAGGCGTCCTGCCGAGCATCATCTTGGCCTCGGTGCCGACAGCCAGGACCTTGTTTGTCCCCTTGTCATCCTTCTTGACCGCAACCACAGAAGGCTCACTCAGCACTATCCCCTTGCCTTTCATGTATACAAGGGTGTTGGCTGTGCCCAGATCAATCGCCAAATCGTTTGAAAATATGCCCAGTATAGGATCGAACAACATAGGCTGGATCTCCTTTCTCTATACACCAGGTTCGTTGCGTGATAGGTATCCGAAGTGTTATAAATTAGCAAACATAAAATGACTCCGGCTTTGGTCTTGACAAGGCATGAGTGCCATGCTTATATAATAGTTTTAACTAATTCGCCCAGAAAGAAGATTCAGATCATGAAAAGGACGTATCAACCAAGTAACATCAAGAGAGCTCGTACCCACGGTTTCAGGGCCAGAATGAAAACCAAGAGCGGCAGAAATGTACTGAAAAGGAGAAGGGCCAAAGGACGGAAACGACTCACTGTAGCTTATAATTTCTGATTTTGTCAAACGGCCTCCTCTCGACCATGGGTTTTTTTTCATTTCCGAAATCTGAAAGATTATTGAAGAGGCCGGATTTTGTCAAATTGAATCGGACCGGCAAAAGGCATCACACGGCGCATTTCGTCGTAATAAAGGGGAAAAACGGCCTGGGCATCACACGAATGGGGGTTACAGTCGGCAAAAAGGTCGGAAACGCGGTTACAAGGAACAGAACAAAGCGCCTCCTGAGAGAATTCTTCAGATTAAATAAGCCCCGTTTACCCCGGGGGTATGATTATGTCTTCGTGGCAAAAAAGGATGCTGCTTATCTGGATTACAAAAAGACCAAAGAGGAACTTGAGCCCATCGTCTTTAATAGGAATATCGGCAAGTAAAATTAGATATGTGGCCGTCGCCATGATCGTGGTGTACCAGAAGCTGCTTTCTCCTCTTTGGCCTGCCTCCTGCCGCTTTTACCCGACATGCTCATCATATGCCCGGCAAGCGATAGAAAAGTACGGGTTGGTGAAAGGCCTGTGGCTGGCTTTTCTGCGCGTCAGCAAATGCCATCCGTTTCATCCGGGCGGTTATGATCCCCTGCCTTGAGCATGCCTGCGTCGATTAAAAACCCGCGGGAAATCCCACCCGCCGTTTTAACCTATGGTTTACGGCCTCCTGGAGGCTTTACTATTCCATCGGTCAGGGAGTCCTATGGAAAAACGAACTTTGATGGCGTTTGTATTATCTTTCCTCGTGCTGGTAGGGTGGTCGTATCTGTTTTCCCCCGATCGGGACAGGCCGAAAACCCCACCTCAGCAGGAGCAACAACCCGTCTCGGGCGAATCCACTCCCCCGCGGATTGAAAGCCCGGAACAAAGACCGACCCTGGCCCCGGTACAGGAACCGGTCCTGCAGGTGGAACGTAAACTGGTAGAGGTGGACACTCCTCTTTACAACGTAGTGATGTCCACTCAAGGCCCTACCTTCACAAGTTTCAAATTGAAGAACTACCGCAGGACAAGTGAGGCTGATTCTCCACTGATAGAGTTGGTAACGCTGAAACCCGAGGAATCTCTCCCCCTCCAGATAGGCTACAGTCCCGAGGGTTCGGAGCGGTCCAGGCCGTTGGCCTGTGAGGTCGATCAGGATCGCTTGGTGATCAATCAGCATGGATCTCCCAAAGAACTGGTTTTCCGATCAATATCCAATGAAGGCATAGAATCCGTCTACACCTTTCAGTTCTTTCCAGACAGGTATTCCATCAAATTGCACGTACAAACCCGCAATCTAACTTCAAACCCCGTGAATGGTTCGTTCACGGCAAAGTTGAGATACCTGCCTCCTGAAACGGACAAGGGTTACTATTCATTCCGCGGCCTTGCGGTCCTTGCCAATGGAAAACTGGAGGAGCTTAAGATCAAAAAAGCGGGGGATGAAGAAAAAATCGAGGGAAAAATCGACTGGCTGGCTTATGAAAACGAGTATTTCCTTTCCGCCATCGTACCCGAGACGGAATCGAATGCATTGTTCACCGGCACCAAGCATCTCTCCGGTGTTCTCGAGGGGGTCCATAGTCCGGAACCTTTGTCCATCCAGCCTGACGCCGCCGTTTCCACGCAGTACGCGCTTTTTTACGGACCCAGAGACATGGGTGTACTGAAAGCCGAAGGAAGGGAACTCGAAAAAGCAGTCGATTTCGGCTGGACAGATTTTATTGCAAAGCCTCTTCTTTATGTTCTTCGATTCTTTGAAAAATTTCTTCATAATTACGGCCTTGCAATAATAGTTTTAACCATTTTAGTGAAAATTCTTTTCTGGCCTCTAACCCACAAAAGCTACAAATCCATGGGAGAGATGAAAAAGCTCCAACCCAGGCTCATGAAATTGAAGGAGAAATACAAAAACGACCGCCAGGCTATGAACAGAGAAATGATGACGCTTTACCGGACGTATAAAATAAATCCGATGAGCGGTTGTCTGCCGATGATTATACAGCTACCGGTATTTTTCGCACTGTTCAGAGTTCTTGGAAGCGCAATAGAGTTGAGGCACGCTCCATTTTTCCTGTGGATCGACGACCTGTCCGCGCCTGATCGGCTATTCAGCTTTCCGTTCAGCGTGCCCTTGATGTCGCCGCCTTATGGAATACCCGTGCTAACCCTTCTTATGGGCGCCTCCATGTTCCTGCAGCAGAAAATGACACCGGCGCCGGGCGATCCAGCACAGGCTAAGATGATGATGTTCCTTCCTCTGATCTTTACTTTTTTCTTCATAAATTTCCCCTCGGGCCTTGTTCTGTATTGGCTTGTGAACAATCTTATCTCTATAGGCCAGCAATACCATATTATGAAAAGATCGAGATAGTTTGCGGAGGATCAAAATGGAAACATTTGAATTCGAAGGTAAAACCACCGAAGAAGCAGTGGACAAGGCATGCAAGGAACTCAATGTACCCCGTGACGATGTCAGCATAGAAGTCATAGAACCCGGCTCACCGGGAATATTCGGACTTGTGGGCGGCAAAAAGGCCAGGGTCAGGATTTCTGTTAATAGGGAAGAACCTCCGACCGAATTCGCGGAAGACGAAGTTTTGAGCATATCACGCCGGACACTTGAAGATATTCTTGCGCTCATCCCCATGGAAGGCGCCCAGGTTAAAGCAGAAATCGCCGACGGCGCAGTTAAGCTTTCAATCGATGGAGACAAGACAGGCCTTTTGATCGGGAGAAAGGGCCGCACTCTCGACGCGCTGCAGTTCATCGTGAACAAGATTGTGTCAAAAAATCTCGACAAAAAGGTCCAGGTAGTCATAGATTCGGAAGATTATCGCCAGAGAAGGAAAGATTACCTCGTCCAAATGGCCGTTGACATGGGGGAAAAAGCCAGAAAATCGAAAAAACCGGTGGCCACGGGGCTGCTGAATCCCCATGACAGACGCATAGTGCATATCGCACTCAAAGATAAGCAGCAGCTCACTACTACCAGCAGAGGGGAAGGGGTGCTTAAAAAAGTCGTTATAATCCCCAACAGGTGATTCCGGCTCCAGCCGAGGCTTAGCCCTGCCTTGGCTGGAAGGTCATCCGGATTACGGGAATTTCCACGTCCAAACCATGCCGAGCACACATGACACCATCGCCGCGATCTCGACCCCGGTGGGTACGGCCGGGATTGGGATCATACGCATAAGCGGTCCCGAGGCGGTCGCGGTCGCTGAACGTATTTTTAAACCCAAAACGCAGGTGGAACGGCTGAAAAGTCACCGCCTCTACCTTGGCCACATTACAGAACCGCAAACAGGCGTAACCATAGATGAAGTGCTGTTGTCCTGCATGTATGCCCCCAATTCGTTCACCCGACAGGACGTGGTGGAAATCAACTCCCACAGCGGCTATCTTCTGCTTTCGAAAATCCTGCGCCTGGTTCTGGACTGCGGTGTGCGCCAGGCTGAACACGGCGAATTCACCTTGCGCGCGTTTCTGAACGGCAGAGTGGATTTGACCCAGGCCGAGGCTGTGGTGGACCTTATAAACAGCCGATCTGAAAAAGGCCTCCAGATGGCGGCTCGACAGATGCAAGGCTTGATGGGTGAAAAGGTTCGCGCGTTGCGCGCAGAAGTGCTGGAATTGTCTGCCCATGTGGAAACGGCCATAGATTTTCCTGAAGAAGACGCAGAAATCATGCCGCAGGAAAGACTCTCCAGTATCATCGACAACCACCTTGTCCCGCGCCTGGAAGCATTGATCCGGTCCGGAGCGGGCAACAGGCTTTGGATCGACGGCGTCAATACCGTTCTCGCCGGATGCGTGAACGTAGGCAAATCCAGCATACTGAACCTGCTGCTGGATGAACCCAGAGCCATCGTTACTCCGGTACCAGGCACTACGCGGGACATAATCGAATCGGTGATATCCATAGAAGGGTTACCCGTAAAGCTTGCGGACACAGCCGGATTCCGCCAATCCGAAGATGAAATCGAAACCCTTGGAATGGAATTCACCCGTCGAAGGCTCGAAAAAGCGGATCTCGTGCTTGCCGTAATAGACCGCAGCCGGGCACTTGAAGCGGCTGATATAGACGTCATAGAACGCTGTAGGGGCAAAACCACACTTATCGTGGTTAACAAAAAAGACCTTCCGGCTGCCCTCAACCAGGAAGCGCTTGCCTCCCGATACCCAGATATCCCGATGGTGTCGATTTCAGCCCGCACAGGCGCCGGGCTTGCAGGGCTAAAAACCGCCATAGTCAAAATAGTGACCGAAACCGGTTCGCCTTCCATGTGCTCACATACAGCGGCAAACGCTCGACAAATCAACTCGCTCCAAAAAGCTTCCCGTTCTCTAGCGGCCGCTGCAGATGCAAGCCGGCGAGGCGCTCCCATGGAGATCATTGCCGCCGAGCTGTCAGATTGCATGGAAATTCTCGGCGAAATAACCGGGGAAAACACCTCAACCGACCTGCTTGACGCCATATTCAGCCGTTTCTGCCTCGGCAAATGAAGGCTGATATGTCACATTGTAAGAATCAAGTCTTGACCGTGAAACCGGATTTTTCCTGAACGCTCTTTATCTTTCCGTCCAGCGCGCCTGTGACACCCTTTCGAATATCGAATTTCGCAGACAGGCTTATACGCTCAGAGTCCGTCTCCAGCCTCTTTACACAAGCCGTAAGCAATGCAAGCAGATCGTCCCATTGCCCTTCCACCACAGTGCCCATCGGGTTCAACCGGTAGTCAAGGCCGCTTTCCTTAACCACATCCAAGGTTCCCGCCACATACTTACTGAAGCTTTCCCCCTTGTCGAGAGGAATAAGTGTAAATTCCATAAGTGCCATAGTTGAATCTCCTTTCCCAGTAG
>CAYXDR010000052.1:5515-11653 GCA_964463515.1 uncultured Desulfobacteraceae bacterium
TAGAAACAAAGTCCCGGGATCACTTTATCAACCTGAGGGCCTCTCTGAATTCGTTGGTCCCGGCCTTCTCCAGCAATTCGTATATCAACATCTCCGTGGAAGTCAGGACTGCACCGGCAGCCTTCATCCGTTCGAAAGCGATTTCCCTGTCCACGGGATTCCTAGAGGATGTCGCATCAGCGATCACCTGAACAGAGAAATGCTCCAGCCCGCTAACAGCGGTCTGAGCCACGCATATGTGGGTTTCGATTCCAGCTACAAGCAGCGTACTGCGCTCTGCAGAGTATAATCGCTCCGCCGCTGTTTCCGAGCCGAAGCAGTTGAATTCAATCTTTTTGATCGGCCAGGCATCGCCAAGAACGCAGGCCACTTCCGGCACTGTTTCACCCAAATTCACCTGCTCTGTCAACACCACGGGTAATCCGATGATACCAGCGAAACGGGCAAGTTTGACCAAATTATGGCATACCGACTCAAAGTTATGAATCAGAGGACATAAACGCTGCTGAACATCGATAATCAAAAGGATGCTGTCATTTCTATTAACGAGTCCGCGGTTATTGTTAAATCGTGAGGTTCTCATAAGGGTGACACTATCCTGTACAAATAATGATGATCTCCAAAAAAACCGGCCTTTGGCGTCTCGCGAAAGCCTATGGGCAACGAACTTGATTAATGCCGCAGCGGTAGTTCGTTGGGAATCAAAACAAGCATGCCGCTCGGGATTATCAGGCAATAAATTAACATGAAAAATGAGTATTTCAAGCTCTCGTAAGGGTAGTCGCCTTGAGATGCAAAAGCTTCCTTCCCACTTTCTTGAAAAGAACTTCGACCTTATCCGAGCCTGCCAGCCGTGAAACCACTCCTGGGCCGAAAGCCGGGTGAATAACCTTATCTCCTGTCTTAAAGCATTGGTCACCAGAACCAGTGGACACAGCCGCAGGGGAGGGGACCGCAGGCCGTGGTTTCCAGGAAATCTTTCTCCCTGTAGCTGAAGACGGCTTCCCGAAAGACGAGACGCTCCGTTTTCCGGCCCCCGGCGACTCGTAGCTCACGAGGCCGTGAGGAAGGCCCTTCAGAAAGCATGAAACCCCCTGGGTTCCGCCGTTCAAATACCGTGCAGCAGCCCAGGGCTGCAGGCCCTCTGCGCCTGGGAAACAGATCGTGAGTTCGTCCTTGGCCCTCGTGGCGGCGACATACATTAAACGCCGCTCCTCTTCGATCGCCTCGGGATCCTCAAAAGCCATGAAAGGCGGAAACTTCCCGTCTACGGCCCATATTATGAATACCACCTTCCATTCCAGGCCTTTGGCCGAGTGAACCGTGGACAACGTCAATACATCGGAACTGTTCGTCCCTGCAAGGTCGGCGCTGCCAGCCGGAGGATCGAGCAAAAGATCATCAACGAAAGGCCGCAGCCGGCGGTACCTGGAGGCCATGGGCAGGAGCTGCTCCAGTTCATTTCTCCTGCGGGGATAGTCGTCGAATCTCCCCTCCATCATAGGTACATAATAGGCCATAACCTTTTCCACTGCTTCGGCTGGGCTAATATTTTTGGCGCTGATCCCTGCGAGCAAAGTCGAAAGCGCACGCAAACCCTGATCCTTTTTCCCCATTCCAGGCCAGTTGCAGAGATCCGCCGGTTTTGCACCCTTTTCAGCCATCCACGAAATCACTGCCTGGGATTTCGCCTGCCCGACGTTTCTTACCAACCTCAAAATCCGGCCCCAGCTGACGATATCGCCGGAATTGACAGCTACACGTAGATGGGAGAGAAAATCCCTTATATGGGCCGATTCCAGAAATTTGAATCCGCCGTATTTTACATAGGCAATACGGCCCCGTGTCAGCTCTGCCTCCAGCTCGAAGGAGTGATACCCGGCCCGGAAAAGAACAGCCACATCTTTCAAAAAGCCCCCTTGACGGGTATAATCCTCCAGGAACCTCCTTATGAACCCAGCCTGCCCCGCAGAGGTCCCGGTATCCACGATTCTCGGAGGCCCGCCGCCTTCTCTCGATGAAAAAAGGCACTTGGTGTAGCTCTTGTTTGCTCCTTTCATCAATGCATTGGTGAAAGCCAGGATGGGCTGGAGGGAGCGATAATTTTCCTCAAGTTTTATTATCCTCGCTTCAGGAAAAACCTCCGGAAAAGTGAACATATTACGGAAGTCAGCTCCCCTGAAGGAATAGATGGACTGGCAATCGTCTCCGACCACCATAATGTTTCTGTGTTCATTTGCCAGAAGTCTGGCTATATCAGACTGGATGGAATTGGTATCCTGGTACTCGTCTACGAGAACATACCGGTACCTGACATTCATTTCCGCGCGTATGTCTGAATGATCCGCGAGCAAAGACCTGAACTTTATGATAAGATCATCATAGTCCATCAGACCGTGAGTACGCTTGTAGTCCTGATAAAGGCAGTCCAGCCTGGTTACGGCCCCGGCCGCATCATTGAACTGCGGGTAATCGTCGCTCACTACCTTTTCGACCGGGCTCTCAAGATTGGCGGACTTGCTGATAATGCCGGCCACGGTCGACTTCTTCGGGAAACGGAACCCCTCCTTGGGAATACGAAGCTCGGGGATCAATGAATGAATGATTTCCTCCATGTCCGCACGGTCGAGGACAATGAAATCCCTTTCAAAACCCAGCCTTTCTGCATGAATCCGTAGTATCCGGTGGGCCAGGGAATGGAACGTCCCCCCGGAAACCCGCCTGCAGCGAGGATCTCCCAAAAGGGAGGCACGTTCAAGCATTTCCGCTGCAGCCTTACGAGTGAAGGTCAACAGCAGAATGGACTCCGGAGAAACACCTGTTTCGATCAGCCGGTAAACCCTGTAAACCAGTGTTCTGGTCTTGCCGCTTCCTGCACCCGCGATCACCAACACGGGGCCTTCGGTCGTCATGACGGCCTCCAGCTGCTCCTGATTCAGTGCATCTTTATATGACGAGGAAAAAACACCCAATATCCGTCTCCGTTTTACGCGGCCATCAAATTCTATTCCGCCAAAAAAACAAACCACCCCATTGCCGCCAGGATCAAAACAACGGCGGCTGAAACAGCGGCAAGCAAAAGCCGCAGAGAAGAAACCCCATGGACTTCCCGCAGACCTATAACCTGAATTACCAGCTGCCAGATAAATGCAGAAGGGCCGCCTACAACCGGGATTACCCCCAGCGTCTTGGCTGCCTGGGAATACGCTACCACACGGAATGTTCCCACGAGCCCCATCCTCCCGGCACCCGCCAGGAGCAGGCAGAAATGAACGATTGCCGTGTTTATCAACATGGACACAGCCACCCAGATCGGTGCCAGGGCTACACAAAGCATGAAAACCCCGCCCAGCAGCAGCGGTGCCATCCCTGGGGCAGCACTGCCCCAAGCCAATGCGCCGAGTTGCCAGAATGCAAACAGCATGGTACCGAGCGAACCGAACAGCATGCCGAAAGAAAACAGTGCTCGTGGATTTTGAAAGGCTTCATGGCGGTAGAAAAAATCATAAGGAGACCTGATCAATGCCAGCGCCAGGCCAGGAAAAGACATTTCTACATTGCCGGATTCGACTGCATGTTCGGATTCAACTCCAGCCGAAAAAAGTATTCCCGCACGCCCTTCAAGCGCACCGCCGTCTTCGTTTTCCTGGTTTCCGGGCTTCAAAGGAAATTTATGCCTGCATCTAGGGCATACCGCGGCCCTGGCCCCATGGGGGATTCCGTCAGGCCCGATGGCTTTCGCGTAGCCGCAAAAAGGGCAGGCGACAACATCATTCATCCTGTGCCCTTTCTTACCTTATCTTTTTCCCGTGCCAGGCTTTTTAGCTCGGACCACCTCCTGAGCCTTCCCATGAAACCGTTTTGGTCCGCCTGCCTGATTCTTTTCTCCTTGAAAGCGATGCCTTCCTCCGAAGCAAGGGCGGCGCGAAGGCACTCGGTCTTTAAAGCGCATTCGATGCAACGATCCGGGACTTCCCTCAAGCCGTCGGGGCCAGGCGGGAACACGGATTCGAACATGCCGAAACATTGTTTTTTCACCATTTTTTCTCCCCGGCAAACCGGCGGCCTCCACCCAGGCAAGCGGAAGGCCGACAGCGAATTTCACTCGAACCGCATACCACAGTACGTATGATTTGTAAAACAATAGGCAATCCCTGATCTCTCACAACCCTGTAAAGAGAAGCGGCTGGAACTGGAAGCCAAAATACATTGACTTCAAAAGTACGTGCATTTACTATCGGGTTGCCGATACAGGGAGGATTTTCTGCTATGGACGACTTCCGTGTTCCCGTGAAACCGACCATCGACTGGAAACGCATTCTGTTCATGCTTTTGGGGTTGCTGCTTTTCGTAGTCGTTTATTATTCTCCACCCTGGCCTGATGCCGTGGATCCCGAGGGTACGCGCTTCATGCTGAGCAGGGAAGGCAAGGGAGCTCTTGCCGTCTTCCTGCTGGCAGGTACCTGGTGGGTTTTTGAAGTCGTGCCGATAGGCGTCACCAGCCTGGCGATAGGTGTCCTTCAGGCCCTGTTTCTTATCAGGGACGCCAAGGTGGCATTCAAGGACTTCATGGACCCTTCGGTGATGTTCATCTTCGCCTCTATAGTAATCGGGCTGGTTTTCACCAAGACAGGCCTTACCAGGCGTTTCGCCTACAAGATGCTCGTTGTCGTGGGAGAACGGACCAGCATGATTTACCTGGGCTGTTTCCTTGTCACCGCGGCCCTCGCCCATATCATGGCGCACACCGCCGTGGCCGCCACAATATACCCCCTTCTTCTGGCAATTTACTCTCTTTACGGCGAAGGAACCAAAAAGACCCGTTTCGGCAAGGGACTTTTCATGGGCATGGCCTACATCGCCGGAGCAGGAAGTATTGTGACCCTGCTGGGAGCGGCAAGGGGAGCGGTGGCGATCGGTTTTTTCAAGGACATCGTAGGCTATGAAATCGGCTTTTTTCAACTCAGTTACTATATGTTCCCCGTTGGATGGATCATGGTTTTCCTTCTCTGGGGGTTTTTCATGGTGGTCTGCAGACCTGAAAAAGCCGTAATCCACGGACTCAGGGACCAAGCCAGGCAACTCAGCGCGGAGCAAGGGCCGATCACGCGTAAAGAGATACTGGCGGCGCTTATAGTATTCGGATGCATAGCCGCACTCTCGCTTAGATCATTCATCCCGGCCCTCCAGCCCATAGATAAAACCGCGATACTTCTTATCTCCACAATTCTGTTCTACATATTCAAGATCCTGGATTTAAACGATCTCGAAGAAATTCCCTGGAATATAATTCTGCTGTTCGCGGGAGCGATGAGCATGGGTTTCTGCCTTTGGGAGACAGGGGCCGCCCGCTGGCTTGCAATCAACTGGCTGGTGATGTTCAAGGAATCCCATTGGTTTGTTTTCGTGATGAGCATAGCCTTTTTCGTTATGATAATGTCCAACTTCATAATGAACGTTGCTGCAATCGCCATCTCCCTGCCGGTCGCCCTGGTCATAGCCCCATACCTCGGAGCGGGCCCTCAGGTGGTCATGTTCTCCTCCCTGGTGGTGGCAGGCATGCCTTTTCTCCTGCTGGTGGGGGCGGCACCCAACGCCATTGCTTATGACTCGAAACAATTTACGCCCGGGGAATTTTTCCTGTACGGTATTCCGGCAAGCATTATCCTCATGATAGTTGTGGCCTTCGCTGTGTGGGTTTTGTGGCCTCTAATGGGTATGCCTGTTACCGCCGGCTGAAAAACACCGTGGAGCGTTTGCCGGGATTTCAAGTATCCTTGGCCAGGAATTGCTTCACAGCCCTAGTTGCTGAATTTTGGCGAGAAGGGTATTTCGATGTACGCCGAGAATTTCAGAGGCCTTTTTCCTGCTTCCATTGGTTTCCTCCAGGACTTGACGTATGTAGCGCCGTTCGAAAGCGCTGACCGCTTCTTTCAATCCAGTCGGGCATCGTTCTTTTGGTGATGCTTGAAATCCAACCAGGTGGCTGCCTTCAATCACCGGCTCCGCCACGATCACCGAAAGCCGTTCCACCAGGTTCTGAAGTTCCCTGACATTTCCCGGCCAGCTATAATCCTTGAGCGGAGCCAGCGCACCGGATGAAAAAGACTTGGGTTGGATTCCAGTTTTTCTGGCCTG
>CAYXDR010000053.1:0-11640 GCA_964463515.1 uncultured Desulfobacteraceae bacterium
CCGCAGGTGGGTGGGATCTGGCGCTTTTCTGCTTCCACTGGGGGGTGTGTGTGCGGCCGTGGCCGCCGCCGATGCCTTCATCGGCCTCGGAGCTGCGGAATTGTTCAGGTCGGAAAAAATCGAGGCCCTTTTCACCAGGCCGCTTGCCAAATATAATTTCCTTCGGGCTACGCTGAATGAACTGGCCTTTTCCCACAGGGATTCGCCGGTGGGGCTTTTTTTGGCTCAATCCCGGAGATTTTTGTGGTTTACAGCGCTGGGAGGGATCTTCAAATGTCTGGTGAAGGCCCTGTTTTATCCTTTTGTAGTGTTCGCGGCGGTTGGGCTTCCGGGTGCATTCAGGCTCGCCCGCGGAGACAGAAGGGCGCTATACTTGTCCGTGACCGCCTTAGCGGCTTTTTTCGTGCTTTATTTCCACCAGATTACATACTGGGCTGTTTACCCCCGTTTTATGACCCTGCCTCTAGTGGCGGCCATGTTCGTGCTGTGCTGCGGAATCCGTGGCGTCAGGGATTTCTTGCAAAACCGGCTTAGGTTCAGGCATGCGCTTGCCGTTGGCCTGCTGGCGCTTTGTCTCGTTTTATCCACCCTGCCGAAGAATACAAGGTCCCGTGAATGCGACAAACTGGTTTTCAAGGATATCGGTGAGGTTGCGGCTGACGCCTGCCCGGGGACTGTGCTTATTTCCGCATCCGCCCCAACCCAGCGCTGGGTGTCGTTTTATGCCAACTTGGGCAGGCAGGGGCCCTTTCACCCCTGCATATTCGAAAACGACTGGGAGCAGTTTCCCAGGGGGAAGAAAGGATTTATGGCTGAATTGCGAAAACGGAGAATCAGCTATATACTGTGGGATCAAAAGAGCTGGGGCAAGGAGCGTTTTGCCTTTTCCGAACTGCTGAAACAACCGGAGGCAAGGGTTGTGGGCACATGGAGGCATCCGGACACGGGGAAAATGATCCTGCTGAAATTGAAAGGGGATAACGATGATTATCGCAGATGAATTTTCAAGCGGTGTTAATCCGCCGTTCGATCCTGTTTCTCCCCAAAGCGCCGGTGAGTATGAAAAGGCAAGAGTTTGCCTTGTAGAGCGGGTCAATTCGGAGTTGGACGCGCGCACAGACCTCTATGATCTCATAGGGGAAAACAACCGCAGGCTGATGTACGACAACCATGAAAACCATGTGGCTTTAATGTCGGTGGTGTTTTCGCTTCGGGAATACTCCCTACTGGATTCGGCTATGCCTTGGGTTTACAGGTCTTACCGTGCCCACGGTTTTTCATACGCCTATTTCCCCGTCGTATTGAACGCTTGGATCGATGCTGTTTACGCCTGTCTCGGCCGTAGCGCCGCGGAAGAAATCTCCGGTGTTTACCGGTGGATGATCTCCCGGCATGATGAGTCCGTAGAGATGTCACGGCGGCCGGGGACAGATGGAGATACAACAGATGAAAGGTGGAATGCTGTCAAGAATTCCTTTTTCGAAGGCCTTATGAGCGGAGACGCCAAAAAGTGCCTGGACATAGCCAGGAAGGATTCTGGCGGAGACACTGCAGGCTTTTTCATACACGTTATCCAGCCGGCGATGTACAAAGTCGGTGAGCTGTGGGAGAAAGGGGAAATATCGGTGGCAAGAGAACATCTGGCCTCGGCCTTGGTCAGCCGGGTGATGACATCCCTGTTCGTTGAAGACAATGAATCAGCCTCCGGGAAACGGGGAAAGGCCGTTGTTTCCGCCGCCTGCAATGAATACCATGATATAGGGGCATGGATGGTTGCTGATTTGCTTGAGCGGAAGGGCTGGGATGTTTCCTACCTGGGGGCTAACACGCCTGCCTCGGATGTTGCGGAGATCGTAGAAAAGCAGGAGGCCGATATTTGCGCCGTTTCAGTTGCCATGCCGTTCAACCTTATGGAAGTGCGAAAACTTATAGAGCAAATCAAAAAGAGCGGCCAAATCAAGAAGGCGCGCGTGATGGTGGGAGGGCTCGCTTTCAGTGGTTCGCCGGAATTATGGCGCCGCCTGGGCGCCGACGGTTATGCAGCGAATGCAGCGGAAGCCGTGGAACTGGCGGAAAGGTGGTGGAATGCAGCCCGAGCTCACTGAAGTGCTGAAATCTCATGCTCATCTGCTGGTGTACCACCTGGTGGAATCCAGCAACACGGCTGTTGCCTTGTGCAAGGCCGACGGAACCATAAGGGCTGCAAACGAAGCTTTCTGCCGGCTGCTCGCGCAGGGCCGAAATGCCTCGGGTTTGCATTTGAATGATTTACTCAGGCAGATTGATGAAGACGATGAGGATCTACAAGGCCAATTCGGGGAGTTGGAAAATGTTCCTTTCTTGACCATGAGCCGGCTGGGCCGAACCCTTTTTCATTGTATTTCCTTCGGCCTTCCAAACGGTGATAAAATTTTTATCGGGGAAAACCTCGGAAAGAGCGACAGCGACATAATCAAGACCATGTCCGTGCTTACCAGCGAAATGAGCGAAATGGCCAGGAAGCTCAAGAAACGAAACCAGGAGCTGCAAAAGGCCAATGAAACCATCGAGAAACTTATTCGCACCGACCCGCTCACCGGTGTTGCCAACCGCCGGTATTTCGCCGAAAGGTTCGACAGCGCCCTGTCTTTTGCCAGGCGGTATCAACAACCCCTTACGATCGTGATGGCGGACCTGGATCATTTCAAACAGGTAAATGACACATACGGACACGCAGCCGGGGACAGGGTTTTGAAATCCTTTGCTGAATGTTTGAGCGTGACTTCGAGGAAGGAAGACCTGGTAGCCCGGTACGGTGGCGAGGAGTTCATGGCATTGATGCCCAATACGCGTCCGCCGGAGGGTGCGCGTTTTGCGGAAAGGGTTCGGGCCGCCTTGTCGGAAATGGATCTGCTTGAAGATGGAAACCCGGTTACTGCAAGCTTCGGTGTTGCAGGGCTCAGTTCTGAAGACACGGGGGATTCTTTACTCAAAAGAGCCGACGAAGCGCTCTACGAAGCCAAGCTGGCCGGACGGGACCGGGTGGTTATGGAGCGGGGAGGCGGGGAGGCGTGACATGCGTCGACCCCGACGGGTATGGCTGTTTCGATTTTTGCGGGTGCGTCAACGAAGACCTCCCAATAACAATCTTTTCTTCTTTTCTTGGCGTTCTTGGCGCGGTTCATTTTTTATCTTTGTAGTTTATCTTTTTGTTTGAACCGCTCGCTTCGCTGACCTGCGGTGTGGTAGACCAATCGGCGTCGGCGTCGCTATCTGAATCGGTATCGTCTGTTTTTAAAGTAGTTCTTTTTCCCGCTCAGCTAACAGCTAAGAACTAATGGCCAAAAGCTATTACACCATGGAGATAATATGTACCCAATGAACGAAAAGGAATTTTTGACCAAGGTAACAACCTACGAACTCAACCGTGAGGGCGGTTCGCTGCGGATAGATATTCACGAGGTTGTGGCAGGGGATGTGAAGATAAATTTTTTTGCGGTGCCCAACTTGATTGTCAGGCAGGGGGAACGCGAGTTCATAGGCATCGGCGCGACGGCCGAAGAGGCGCTGGCCGACTGTCTTACGAGGATCAAGGATGTAAGCGTCGCTGCGATAGTTCCTTCAGCGCAGGCTCAGGTTTAGCAGTGGAGAGTCATGCAGCGCCGCGGGCGGCTTTATTTGACCTGGACGGGACTTTACTCGACACGCTGGAGGACATCGCCTTTTCGGCAAACCGTGTTCTTGAATCGCGGGGGTTTCCAGCGCATCCCGTGGATGCATACCGCTTTTTCATCGGCCATGGATCGAGAACACTGATGGAACGGGCACTTCCGGCTGACCGGAGGGCACGCGGCATGGTTGATGAATGCACGGAGGAGTTTCTCCGAACATACGGAGCCAACTGGCACAGGGAAACCCGGCCCTTTGAGGGCATCCATGACCTCCTTGGTTTCCTTTCAGAAGAAGGAGTGCGCCTGGCGGTATTTTCGAACAAGGCCCATTCCTTTACCGTCAAATGCGTGGATTATTTTTTTCATGGCTATCATTTCGATGTTGTCATGGGGCAGCAGGAAGGGTTTGCCATGAAGCCCGATCCGGCGGGGGCTTTGAAAATCGCGGATCAGATGAAGCTCCTTGCGGGCGATTTTCTATATGCGGGTGACAGCGCAACCGACATGAAAACCGCCCGGGCGGCGGGAATGCTTGCCGTGGGAGTATTGTGGGGGCTTCGGGACGAAGCGGAACTGAAAACGGCCGGGGCGGAGATCCTCGTTTCCCACCCGCACGAAATAAAGGATCTTTTCAGCTGCAGGCTCAGATGAGGAGGTTGGAAAAGTTTTTTTTGTCCGAAACCGTGGTGGGCACCTCTGTTTTTATCCCGCAGTGTAATACCGTTACCGGCCATGTGTCGTGATCCTGTGCGTCACTGTAGGCTAGCGTGACCGCAAGGGCGGTTTCAAGTTCATTGCTTTCCGCCGCCCCTGATAGCACGGCCGTGGGGCCGGGTATTGCTGCGGCGCTCAGCACCCTGTCCCGCGAAGATGCGAGGGAAAGCAGTGCCTCGTTTTCGCCCTTGTTTCTGCCTACCACAAGCTTGGCCCCGGGGCCTAGCCGGAAATGACGGCCTACTTTGAGCATTTCGAGGTCCTTCCTGGAGGGATTCGGCTTGGATTCAAGCAGATCTTTCAGGCGTCGTGCAAAGCGTTTTTCGGTAAGCAGGCAGCCTCCGCCGGGTGAGGGGTAGCGGTTGATCGAGAAATGGGCGGCAGCCTCAATCTGAGGCTTGCGTGTTCTGCCCTGAAATGCGAAGAGTTTTTCTCTGTCGAGCCATCCTCTTTTTTCCGGAATGGTCGGAGGAAGGAGCCTGGCCGAAAGCGGGCGTACCAGGAGCCCGCCGAGTCCGCTTTCGAAAGCCACCACCGAGAGGCCGTGCTTGGTTTGACTCATGGGTCTTTGTCCGAGCACCTCACCTGTGATTACGAAATCGGCTTTTTCAGCTGCAAGCATTTCTCCTGCGACCCTGGCCATCAAGGCATGGCAGTCTATGCAGGGGTTCATGTTCGCGCCGTAGCCGTGAACGGGGTTTTTAACGATTTCGATGTGCCTTTGAGTGATATCCACCCTTCGAAGGGGCATTGAGATGGCCTTGGCGGCATCGAGGGCCTTTGAAGGTTCGAAAAACGGGGTATCGAAGAAAACCGGAACGACTTCGATCCCCTGTGCAGCAACCAGTTTCGCGGCCAGCATGCTGTCAAGGCCGCCCGAGAAGATACACAGCGCTCTCATGTGCTCTAGAGCCCCGCTTCCGCCAGGGATTTTACAAGGCGTTTTTGTTCGTCATTGATCCCGGCGGGGACTTCAACCGCGATTTCCGCGTAAGCATCCCCCCTGCCGCTTGCCTTCATGTGGGGCAACCCGTGGCCTTTTAAGCGGAACTTGGTGTTGCACTGGGTGCCGGGAGGGATTTTTAAATTGAAACGCTTCCCGTCAATCGTCTGGACTTCGAGCCTTGTCCCGAGCACTGCCTCGGAAAATTTGATGCTGTATTTTCGGTGGAGATCGTCGCCTTTGCGCTTATAGTGCGGGTGATCGAGGACTTTTACAACGACGAGAAGATCCCCGTTGGGCCCCCCGCCCATCCCGGGCTCCCCTTTGCCCGGCAGACGCAGTTTCTTTCCGCTTTCGATGCCGGGTGGAATTTTCAGCGAAACCGATTCCTTTCGGCCGTTTACCTGGTAGTCGAAGGCTTTGGATGTCGGGGAGGCTATCTCCTCCAGCGTAACGGAGAGTTCCGCATAAAGATCTCTTCCTTTTGCGCGGCTCGAAAAACCGTGCCTGTCCCCGTACTGCCCTCCGAAGCATCCCGGGCCCCTGGCGCCGAAAGCCCCATGCCCAGGGGCCCCTGTGCCGCCGAAAAATTGGCTGAAAATGCTCTGGGCACCCCCGCCGAAACCGAATTCCCTGAAAATGCTTGAAAAATCAGCGCCCCGGAAAATATCCTCCTGGGAGAAACGCCTGTTGAAGCCCTCTGCGCCGAACTGGTCGTACTGGCGGCGTTTTTCGGGGTTGCTCAATACCGCGTAGGCCTCGCTTATGTCCTTGAATTTTGCTTCGGCATCCGGATTACCCTTGTTGTGGTCCGGGTGATATTTCAGTGCCAGTTTCCGGTAGGCTTTTTTGATTTCTTCCGGTGTTGCACTTTTGCTAAGGCCGAGTATGTTGTAATAATCCTTGCCGGGCATGATTCAGGCTTTTCCTTTAAATCCTCGTATTCACTCTCTACAAATGAAATGTTAATCACCGGTGCAATGAAGTCAAGGTGGGACAATCCCGAATCCAATGCACATTGGACCCTTGGTGGTTCATCTTTTTCCGCCCTGCTAACAGCTAATACGGTTCCGTGGGCTCTGCAGGTTCCAGTCGGTAAGTGAATGATGCTTCCACGTGCAGGCGGGAAATCGAGAAATGGCCGGGAAACCGTGGATAAGGCGCCGCGGCTGTCACAGCTTGCAAGGCGTTATCGTCCAGGCATGGGTGGCCCGAAGAGCCGGTCAGACGTGAAGCGGAAAGTTTTCCGGTTTTTTCGATGGTGAAATGCATCCGGGATGTTCCTTCTATTGCTTCCTCCCGGGCCTGTTGAGGGTAAATCCAGGCCGATTCAAGGCGCTCTTTAATCGCGGCCGCATAATCAGCGTATTTGCCTTTTACTTCACCGAGACGGATCGTGTCTTCTTCCCTGGTATAAGGGGATTCGGCCTGAGATTTTTTTATTGTGGATGTTTTCGGTGCCAGGTGGGCGGTATCGACAGGGTGGCGGATCAACTGGACTTTGAAGATTTGCGGCTCGGGCCGAAAATGGGGCCATGAAACGGTTTTCTGGACAGCGAGAAAAACAAAGGCATGAACGGCTGCGGAGATCAACAGGAACCTTAAAGGAAAGGACCTGCGGTGAGGCTGCCTGCGGTTTTCAGCTGCGTTTTGAATCGACAGAGCCATTGACCCACCAGTCTGTGTCTTTGTCGAACCACCAATCAGTGCTGTGAGATGCAAGTATGGTTTTAGCCATGGCCTTGCCGGTGGCTGAAGTGAGCCTTTGAACCGCATAGGTTAGCCAATCCTCGGCATTGGGGTTGCCGGCATCCAGCTGGGCCTTCAGCTCGAGGATCAAATCCAGCTGGTCGGCGTCCTTGGCCAGCCTGGCTTCCAGTGAATCGCATCCGTTGAATTCTTCCACCATGGAGGCGATGCCTCCGCCGAACGGCAGACCCTCGAGTTGATCGGCAAGTGCCCGGGTTTCGTCCACTTTCACGTAGCGCTTGTTTACGTAATTGTGGTCCGCCGTACGTGCTTCCGGAAGATCGTGAAAAAGGCACATAAGCGCGGTTTTACATGGATCCGCCTCTTTAGAAAGGCAACCGAGGGTATAGCCTATGACTGCGGTCCGGAAAGAGTGTTCGGCCACAGACTCCGCACCTGTTCCTAGAAATTGGAACCCTGTCCTGGGAGTGCGTTTGAGCATCCCGATCTCGAATAAAAAATCCACAGCCCGTTTCATGGCCTTAATTGATAGGAAGGCAGATCAAATGTCAAGAGTCTTTTCCCTTCGCCGGCACGAATTCACTGTGTGATGCCGCCACGGGCGATTTAGAGCAGGCATCATGGTTCCCTTGATTTCTTGACAAGCGGTGTATAATATCAACCATTATGATTAGACGGTACCGGAGTCTGAAAGTCCGTGGGATCAAAGAAGTGTCCCTTTAACGGCTCCGGTCTAATGGTGCCTGGGCTGGTTCTCCGGCGCTTTTCTCACGTAAAAAGAAGGAACCGAAAAATGTTGCTCGACATAATTACTTATCCTCATCCGGTGCTTAAAAAGCCCGCGTCCCCTGTGGAGAACATAGACGGGGCGCTTCAGGAGATGATAGACAATATGATAGAGACGATGTACAAGGCACCCGGCATCGGTTTGGCCGCCAACCAGGTGGGGTCCCTGGCGCGTTTGATAGTCTTTGACCGCTCCCCCAGGGAACCGGGACAAGATCCGGCGGTGCTCATAAATCCCGAAATCGTCATGGGAGAAGGCTCCATTGTTCATGAAGAGGCATGCCTGAGTGTAAGGGATTACTCGGCCGAAGTCAGGAGAAATTTTCACGTGGAAGCCTCAGGGCTTGACCGGGACGGTAACCCCGTGTCGTTCGAGGCCGAGGAATTGCTGGCTGTCTGCCTTCAACACGAGGTGGATCACTTGAACGGTGTGCTTTTCATTGATCACTTGAGTACCTTGAAAAGGGCCCTCTACAAGAAGCGGTTGAAAAAACTGCTGGAGTCCGAATCGTGACGGTTCCCGCCACCGGCCGGCCGTTGAACGTGGTTTTCATGGGGACACCCGGTTTTGCCGTGCCCTCGCTGGAGGCGCTCGTCGATGCGGGTTACCGGGTGAAGGCAGTGGTAACGCAGCCTGACCGGCCCAGAGGAAGAGGCCGCAAGCCCGGTGCTCCGCCGGTAAAGGCCGCTGCGATCGAGCTTGGCCTGGAGGTTCTTCAGCCGGAAAGGGTTTCCGAGCCGGCCTTCGCTGCCGAGATAATGGCCCGCAATCCGGATGTGATTGTAGTGGTTGCCTTTGGCCAGCTGCTCACCGGGGCTTTGCTCAAGAGCGCCCCCATGGGTGCGCTGAATATCCACGCTTCCCTGCTTCCAAGGTACCGGGGGGCGGCGCCCATAAACTGGGCCGTGATAAACGGGGAAACACGCACCGGGCTCAGTGCCATGAGACTGGATGAAGGAATGGACACCGGCCCGGTGCTTCTTCAGGAAGAAGTTCAAATAGAACCATCGGATACCGCGGGTACGCTTCATGACCGGTTGGCATCAAAATCCGGGCAATTCATCATAAGAACACTGGATGGCCTCGGGAAAGGATCCCTGCGTGAACACCCGCAGGATGATTCCCTGGCAATTTATGCCCCCAAGATAGATCCCTCGGTTCGAAGGATTCGTTGGTCCGAGCCGGCCGAAAGGATATGTGCGTTGATTCGGGGCCTTGACCCTGCCCCTGGTGCCCTGACGACGCTTGAAGGCCGTGATCTCAAGTTGTTTTCTCCTGTTTCCCGGGTCGAAGGGATAAAGGGGGCGGAGCCGGGCGCCGTGACATTTTGCGCATCCGGCCTGCTGGAAGTGGCTGCAGGCCAAGGTGCGGTGTGTATCGGCTCCCTTCAGCTGGCGGGGAAAAAGCGGCTTCCGGTAGGGGAGTTCCTGAAGGGGGCGCCGCTGCGCGAAGGAGTGGTTCTGGGAGCGTAATAACCGGCCTTGGTTTCCGGTTTTCTTTTAACGGTGGTAAACATGAGCGGCCCGAGCGATACACTTGAAACGGCTGGTGTGAAGGAGATGGAACAGGGGGTGCGGCCAAAGCCCGGTGATTATGCCTCCGGCGGCGCACCGCCCCCCAGAAAGCGTGTTTTCATCTCCTTGCTGCTGGTTAGCTGCGTGGTGATGGTGGGTCTTGCCTTTCTGCTCTGGTGGGTGCCCTATGTGGGGTTTTCGAATATTCATCCGAGCCTCCCTGTTATCGTCGCTGCGGTGTTCGGTGCTGTTACCCTTTTCATGCTCGGCGGTGCGCTCACGCTGGTCTGTACCATAATCCGGGGGAAAAACCTTTTTTTCAACACCAGGATCCGCGGTGTTGTGATTCGTTTCCTTTTCCCGATGCTTGTGGGCGTCGGCCGGTTGTTCGGAATCGGAAAAGACGAAGTCCGGCGGTCTTTCATCGCAATCAACAACCAGCTTGTAACCGCGGAAGCTAAGCGGGTGCGCCCGGAAAAGCTCCTGCTGCTTATTCCCCATTGCCTCCAGCATCACGATTGTCCGGTCAGGATCATAGGCCATGTCGAGAATTGTAAAGGTTGCGGCAAGTGCAAGATAAAAGACCTGGTCGCGCTTGCAAAAAAATACGATATTTCAATTTCTGTAGCAACCGGAGGCACTCTGGCGCGGAAAATAGTCCAGGAAAACAGGCCTCAGATAATTATTGGGGTGGCATGCGAGCGGGACCTGACCAGCGGCATCCAGGACACCTTTCCCATTCCGGTTTTCGGTATTCTTAACGAGCGCCCTTTCGGCCCCTGCTTCGACACGGATGTGGACCTCGCGCGGGTTGAGACGGCCATGAAGGCTTTTCTGGATTTGAAGTGAAACCCAGGCAGACAGCTTTCCAGATCCTTCGGAAGCCCGCGGACGGGCCGGGAGTTTTCGAACGCCGTCTGGAGGATGCCTTTATGATCAATCCGCAAATGGCTCCGAGGGACAAGGCATTCGTGGTTCACCTTGTCCAAGGCGTTCAGCGCTGGAGGGCGAGGCTTGACTGGATTATAGACTGTTATGCCAGGTGCCCTTTCAGGCGGATCGAGCCGGATGTTCTGACTGTCCTTCGAATAGCCTTGTACCAGATCCTTTTCATGGACCGGGTTCCACATTCCGCTGCGGTGAACGAGGCGGTGAAACAGGTTTCGACCTTTGGCCGTCCTCATTTGAAGGGTTTTGTAAACGCAACGCTCCGCAAAATAATCAGGCAGCCGGACCTATGCCGGTTTCCTTCCAGAAAGAATAATCCGTCGGGTCACCTTGCTGTTCGTTATTCCTATCCGGAATGGATGGTGCGCAAATGGATCTCGGAGCTGGGATTAGATCAGGCTGAAATGCTTCTGGCTGCCGGAAACCTGGTTTCTCCCATGCTATTGAGAGTTTGCAGCCGAAGGATCGGCAGAGACGAACTGGCTGCAAGGCTGCGTTCGGAAGGCGTCAGGGTCCGGAATGCACTTTACAGCCCCCACGGCCTTGTAGTTGAAGAACTTCAAGGACCGGTGGCCGAAATCGAGGCCTTCAGGCAGGGGTTGTTCACCGTGCAGGGGGAGGCGGCCCAGGCCGCATCTCTTCTGCTTGCACCATCGCCAGGGGATGAAGTGCTGGATCTATGTTCCGGGTTGGGGGGGAAGACCACGCATCTGGCTGAGCTGATAGATGAATCGGGGGTGGTGATCGCCGTGGATTTCAACCAGAAGAAGCTCGCCGAGCTCATGCTGACCGCAGGGAGGATGGGGATTCAATCGATTAGGGCTGTGGCAGGCGATGCTGCCAAAGACCCCGGTGGATGGATCAGGAAGCGTTTTGACAGGATAATGCTGGATGCACCCTGCTCGGCACTTGGAACCGTTTCAAGGCATCCCGATGTCAAATGGAGCCGGAGTAAAGATGATACCAGGCGTCTATCCGAACTCCAGGGCCGGTTGCTGGATTGCGCAGTTGAACTTCTCCGCCCCGGGGGGCGGCTTGTTTACTCCACATGCACGATATCCAGGCAAGAGAACGAAGATGTGATCCGGAGGTGTGCGGAAAAGCATGAATCCGTTTTCATCGAAGATTTGAGAAAGATCGCGCCAAAGTGGGCGGAACCTATGCTGGACGATTCGGGGTTTTTGCGTTGCCTTCCGCATGTTCACCGTACCGAAGGGTTTTTCGCGGCCATGCTGGTTAAGGCCGGCGGTTCGGGAAAAAGATAAACCGCGAAGACTGATGAAACCGTAAAAAGTCCCCAAGCCGTCATTCCGGCGTATGCCGGAATCCATAAGTCGTTGGAATCACTGGACCCCGGCCTGCGCCGGGGTGACG
>CAYXDR010000054.1:0-5773 GCA_964463515.1 uncultured Desulfobacteraceae bacterium
GGGGAATATGCTTCCAGCTCGGACCCCTTCGAGATGAAAACCGCTAAAGTCATCATCTCAAAGGCTCCGATCGCCCTGAAGCTGGCAGACAGAATCATGGACGAGGGCTATAACATGCCGATCGCAGAAGCGACCAGGCTGGAATTGAAGTATCTCGCGGAAATCTTTTCAACCGAAGATGCATTGACCGGGCTCAAAAGCGTCGGCAAGGGCAAACCGGTTTTTCAGGGCAGGTGATTCATCGACGAGCGGTTATTCCGGGCGTGGCTTGAGGCGGGGAAAGACGGGGGCCCGAGCGCCGAATGTAGGCTATAAGGGCTTCCCTCTGGCAGATCGATGTGTCATGGGCTTCCCCTGAAGCAGCCAGGACACGGTACCCGTCACCCCCTGCCGCCAGGTAGGAATTGGTGGCCACCCGGTATGTGCGGTCGGGTTCCAGCTGTTTCCCGCCGATCAGAGCCTTTATTATGCGGCCAGAGCCGGCTTCGACCGTCATGTCCAATCCGGCTGAAACCTGAGGAAATCCCTTTTCGTCACGTGCGGCCCCCACGGCCATATGCTTCAGCAGGCGTGCCATGTCATTTCCGTCCAGTTCCACCACCACCACGGTATTGTCAAAGGGAAGCACCTGGTAAATGGTTTTGGCGGTAAGCGTCCCTTTTGAAATATCGTCCCTTATACCTCCTGAATTTTGCACTGCGAAATCAGGCTTCAGCATGCGGGCGGCCCACAGCATGGACTCGGCAACAAGCCTCCCTAGCGGAGTTTCTTTAATGCGCCCGTTTCTACGCGTAATGTCGCCCGTCACAGCGGCGATGGGTTCAGAGAGCATCTCGTCCGTTTTTTGTCTAAATGGTGCCAGGACTGCAGACAGGTGTTCGTTTTTGGGGAGCCGGGAGACATCCTGAGGCAGATTGACGCCGAGCAATTCGAATGCTGAGACTGTCGACCCTTTAGGGGTGACATCCATGTCCACCCTGCCGACGGCCAAACCCCACTTCCAAGCCTGCACAACCGGCACAAGGCGGCCTGAAGCAAGGTTTTTCACGCGTACCGGATCTTCTATCCTCGTGTGGGTATGTCCGTCCACCACCAGATCGATTCCCGGGACCTCACGGGCAAGACGGACAGATCCTCTGTTCTGTGAGCCGTAAAGGCCAAGGTGGACCAGCGCGATGACTACGTCGGCCTGTTCCCTGAGCAGTGGAACAAGTTTCCGCGCCGTTTTCACCTCATCTTCGAAACGGAGTCCGGCCGTGGCCTCCGGGTATGTAATCGCGACGGTGTCCACTGTGGTAAGCCCGAAAACCGCCACGTCGAAGTCTTTGAAATGCTTTATGACATAAGGCTTGACCAGGTGCTTTCCGGAAGAAGTCAGGATGTTGGCGGAAAGAAAAGGAAAATCGGCCAGAACCCTCTGCTCGGCCAGAACCTGCTTCCCGTGGTCGAAATCGTGGTTACCCAGAGCCATGGCGTCGTAACCGATGAAATTATAACCGATGATGTCGGGCCGCGCGTCGAAAAGGTTCGACTCGGGCCTGCCGGTGTTGATGTCCCCTGCGTCCAGAATAAGGACGTTTTCGTTTTCCGCCCTGATCCTTTCCACCAGTGTAGCCCGCGCCGGCAGGCCTCCTGCTGCCGGCTCTCCCTGGAACGGAAAGGCCACAGGATGCCCATGGTGATCGTTTGTGTGAAGAACCACCAGCTTTTCAGCCCAGGCCTGATATGCCGGGAGACAAACCCCCAACAAAATCGGAGAAACCAGAAGGAAAGCCGCGAGCAGCCTTGCGCCCCCCCTTACCGCCAGCCATTTCAAAACATTTTTTCTAAGGCTCATAACGATAGCCAAGAATCTTGAAATCCCCGCAAACGCTCAAGCTGCCGATGTTGTAATTGATGGTTCCGGCGTGTATCAATCCTTCCAATGTACCGCAACCCATACAGTATCAACACTCGAGTCGGTCCATTCGACCCTGTGCCGGCGGTGAGGCGGGATTGTCAGGTAGTCTCCGGAAAGGAGCGAAACCCCTTCTTCATCCCCCTCAAAGCGCACCCGGGCAGCGCCTCTGACAACCATCACCCATACCCAAGTTTCCTGGTCGTACCAGTATCCTTCTGGGCTTGAATGGCCCCGGGACACGATTCTTTCTATCCTAACCGCACTTCTCCGGGCCAGGACGTCAACAAGCTCGCCGGGCAGAGTTTCCGGAATCGAATCAAAGAGGTTCAAGGCAGGCAAGGCTGCAATCCTCCACTGTACCGGTCACCCGTTTCTGATGTCATCAACGATCTCCAAGATCTCTTCGTGGTGGGCGGGCGGCGCGCTTACATGCCCCCATCCCTTCTGGGCCTGGAAAAGCCCGTCAAAAGCTGTATCGTGATAGGAGCGAATCAAGTGCGGCACGCCCCTTTCAGTGAGAACGGACTCGAGAAGCTGGGCCTCGAATTCGTTATCCAGCAGAGTCACTTTGGTATATTCATCCATTGCTTTCTCCAGTCAAAAAAACAAAAACCATCCTGCGAAGCAGGTCCGTGTCAATCGGTAATGAACCCGGGAGGCAGGCCGTCCGGCTCCTTAGCCGGGCCTCCGGGCAGAAGTACTGTATCCTCCTTGCCCGTCTCCGCGTGAAGAACCAGTCCCAGAGCCTCTGCGCGCTGCCGGTAGGAGCCCCCGGCGAGCCGCAATTCTCCGTGGGCCTCGACC
This sequence comes from uncultured Desulfobacteraceae bacterium, assembly GCA_964463515.1. Classification (GTDB taxonomy): domain Bacteria; phylum Desulfobacterota; class DSM-4660; order Desulfatiglandales; family Desulfatiglandaceae; genus CAYXDR01. The sequence continues at coordinate 2,705 of CAYXDR010000054.1, forward strand.
ACGATCGCAGATTCGCCCTCCACGGGGCACTTCTGCTCGCAGAAGCCGCAGCCGTTACACCGGTTTTCGTTCACCACCGGCACCGTTACCGGCCTGCCGTCGAAGAACCTGGACGATATCGCATTGTATGGGCATATCTCGTCGCAAATCAAGCATTGTCTGTCCTGTTCCCAGGCTATGCAGCGGGAGGTTATAATGCGGGCCGTGCCTATCTTCGCGAATAACTTCTCCTCCGGCTCAAGCGGCCTTATTGCGCCGGTTGGACAGACGAAACCGCACACGTTGCAGCCCTGATCACACCCTGCCAGGCGGGCCGTGACAGCGGGGGTCCACAAGCCTGAAAGTCCAGACTTAAACCAGACCGGCTGGAGCGTGTTGGTCAGGCATGCTGTCATGCACTCCCCGCACCGGACGCACCGATTTTGAAATTCCGGCTCCGGGAGCGCACCCGGCGGCCGGATCAAACTCGACGGCCGCAGCGGGGGCGGCTCCAGCTTCCCATGGAGATGGCCAGGGGAGGCTGCGACAAGCGCCGCTGTGAAAACCCCGGCTGCCCCAGAGCCCAGAAGTTCCCTGCGGGTCACATCCACCCCGGTGTCCGTTTCAGCCCCGCGCAGTGAGCTTTTGAATTCCACGGCCCGCACAGGACATATATCCATGCATTCAAGGCAAAGGATACATTCAGGGTGGGAAGTGCTCGCGAAATCATCTGCAATGGCTCCCGTTGGGCACACATTCTTACATTTCCCGCAACCGATACAGGACTCCGACACGCGCCTGCGAAAAAGCGGTCGGCAGCCCACCAGTGCAAAAGCGGCGCCTGCGGGGCATAACGTGCTGCACCAAAACCTTTTGACACGCAGCCCACCGAACAATATTGCCACAACCATGGCAGCAACGAACAGGTTGGTGGCAAAAAGCGGCATGCGGAGTTCCGGTAGGCTGAAGCCTCCAATTCCCAGAAAAAGCAATGTGTCTTCGATCAGGCGTCCAGCCGCATCCGCGCCCCCTTTTGCCAAAGGAAAAAGCACAAAACCGAAAAATCTTGTGACGATGGAGATTGGCGAAAAAAGGAAAACCGAGGAAATACCGAGAAGAGCGGTTCCTCCGGTGAAAGCCAGAACCCAATATTTCCATCTTCGGCCGAAGCGGCGGGCTCGACCGTCGGAGGACCGCTTCGAGCGCCAACGTGCTGTCATCCTGTCCGCAATGTCCACAGTGACCCCGAAGGGGCATAGAAAACCGCAGAAAAACCTTCCCAGCAAAGCAGTAAGCCCCAGCACGACAAGCCCCCAGACCAGTGCCGGGATAAAAGTTCTCGCCGCGGTCATCGCGCCCAGGGATATCAGCGGATCCAGCCGCAGAAAGAGATCCACGCCTATCCACCCAGGCAGCGGGTGGGAAGCCTTCCATAAAAGAAAAACGAACAGGGCCAGCGAGCACCCCTGCAAGACTCGCTGGAAACGAATCACACAATCACCTCTTTGACGGGCCGGCCGGCTGTTTCCATGTTTCCGAGACCACGTTCATGAGCCATGCGTATATGAGCTACCTGCCCACCCTTGAACTTGCGGCCGTACCAGGTACCTCGCTCGACCGCCATCGAATCGGCCCCTACCATATCTGTTGATGCAATAATGGTATCCAGCCTGATTACCTTTCCGGGGCCGCCGGGGCCGCCGTCCGATAAAATCCGGGAGGCGTCCACTACGGTCAGGTCAGGCTTGAGAACCGTGCACAGATCCACAATCGCTTCATTGAGATCCATACTGGTATGAAACTCCCGCCTGTTATAAATCAGCCCCATCATTCCCTTCATGGAAAGGCTCACCCCGGTGGCGCTGTGCGATTTGGCGACCGGTGCGGCGATCAAAACATCGGACTCGATCACGCTTTTCATTATCATCGTGGATTTCAATGACTTACCGAGAGGGACCGAGACTTTTCGAAAATCTCTTTCCCTCTTGGCTGTCTCTACACCGGTGCCTTCCAGGTTTTTGCATGCCGCTTTCAAACCGGACCGCTCGAGGCACATCTCGATGCTCTGGAGCGGATTGTCCAGGACCAATACCGACGAGGCGCCAGCCTCCCTGCACATCACAGCAAGCTCGCGCACCACGTCCGGATGGGTGTTGGCGGCTTGTTCGGGCCCCTTGGCAAAACTCATGTTGGGCTTGATCACCACCCTGGAGCCAGGGCGGACGAAACGGCCCATGCCTCCAAGCCCTTCCACCGCAGCGCGCACAGCGGACCCGGGAAGCGCCCCCTTCGCAACAACGATTTCCGGGGCGGATTCTGCAGCGGCATGCGTCAAAAGTCCCGGGACCACGGCTCCGGCCGATGCAAGGGCCGTCCATCGGGACGAAATTTTAATAAAATCGCGCCTGTCAATATATTTCATGGAAAACTCCTGCATTTACTTGTTTTTCGGCGTCTATTTTCCACCGGAACGCCGGGAATTCAATTCGGACAGCCTGTCCCGGGCCTTCGGCGCATAGTCGCTTCCCGGATAGGAATCAAGGATCTTCCTGTAAAGCTCCCGCGCATGCGCTTCATTGCGCTGCAACTCCTCGAACCTCGCCGTTTCGTAAAGTTCTTCAGCCTTGTCTGAACACCCGCAAGTGGCTGACAACGCCGCACACACCATCAATATAAGGCTGATCCGCTTCATAGCGAGCACCCCTCTATATTTAAAATACCCTTTCAATATTTCCTCATAAGGAAGTTGAAACCTACTATCCTACCAACATCCGGGCCCGATTCCGATACCCTCAGATATGATGGCCTCTTAAAAAATCAAAATAACGATGTCCTTCGGGGTCGGGGTCGCTATCGGAATCGGTATCGGCCCTTGATCGGCGCCTTTTCGATCCCGATACCGATTCCGACCCCGACGCCGATAAGCCGGGGATTGTACTTTTTACGACCTCATCAGATATAGGTCAGGTCGATTTTTTCTTCAAGCCAGGATGAACCATGTCAGCCGGCCGCACCACTGAATCGAACTTTTCCTCGGTGACATAACCGAGCGCGACGGCGGTTTCCTTCAATGTCTTTCCTTTCGCATGC
>CAYXDR010000054.1:5783-11618 GCA_964463515.1 uncultured Desulfobacteraceae bacterium
GGCCGCCCGGTCATAGCCGATTATCGGGCTCAGCGCCGTGACCAGCATCAAGGACTTGTTCAACAGCGCTTCGATACGATCCCGATCTGCCGTGATTCCTAGGACCAGTTTGTCCGTGAAGCTGACAGCCGCGTCCGAAAGCAGACGCACGGACTGAAGAAGGCTATAAATCATGACGGGCTTGAATACATTAAGCTCAAAGTTTCCCTGGCTCCCGGCAAAACCGACGGTCACATCGTTTCCCATAACTCTGGCGGCTACCATCGTTATGGCTTCGCACTGGGTCGGGTTCACCTTGCCGGGCATTATCGAGCTGCCAGGTTCGTTGGCAGGTATTCTGATTTCCCCTATTCCACACCGGGGACCACTGGCAAGCCATCGAACGTCATTTGCAATCTTCATAAGACTGCATGCGATAGTACGTGTCGCCCCGCTAGCCGCTACCACAGCATCATGGGCCGCGAGTCCCTCGAATTTGTTGTCCGCCGGAACAAACGGCAAACCGGTTATTTCGGCGATATGTCCCACGGCAGCCTTATCGAATCCCACAGGTGCATTGAGTCCGGTGCCGACAGCGGTACCCCCGAGCGCGAGACGGTAAAGATCAGGAAGGCACGATTCCGCCCTTGCTATACTCAATTCCACCTGCTTTGCATAACCGGAGAATTCCTGGCCCAGAGTCAGAGGAGTCGCATCCTGCAGATGAGTTCTGCCTATCTTTACGATATTCTTAAATTCTTCAACCTTGACATCCAGGGCGCTCTTAAGATGCCGAAGGGCTGGGACCAGGCGGTGATAGACGGCTTCAGCGGCCGAGATGTGCATCGCTGTAGGGAAAGTGTCGTTTGAGGACTGACTCATATTGACATGGTCGTTGGGGTGAACAGGATCTTTCCCGCCCAGGGGTCTCCCTGCCATTTCCGCGGTCCTGTTTGCGATTACCTCGTTTGCATTCATGTTGGTCTGGGTTCCACTCCCTGTCTGCCACACGACTAGAGGGAAATGCTCGTCAAGCTTCCCGTCCATCACCTCGGAGGCGGCAGAGGCTATCATCTCGGCGAGCCTTGGCTCCAGAATGCCTAAATCCCGGTTGGCCAGGGAGCAGCCCTTTTTCAAAATACCCAGTGCCCTTATAATCTCCCTGGGCATGCGTTCATCGCCTATACGGAAATTCATCAACGACCTCTGGCTCTGTGCCCCCCAGTACCTGCCTTCCTCGACCTCGATGGTCCCCATGGAATCCTTTTCAGTCCTGAATTTCATCTTATCCTCCTCGATAGATCTCTCTGATTCGAACCGGAATAAATCCGACCGATTAATAATAAGAAATAAGAAATTATAACAGCCGCCGACCGGATTCAGTATACGCCTTCCTACGTCGACCGGCAATCAGACTCGAGATGGAAAGATACCGCCTGCCCCCTTGACAGAGTCCAGCCATATTCGATAGGTTTTTTCACATGATATAAGCCCAACAGAAACAATATACACGCCGACAATGGCAATGAAAAGGAGGACACGATGGCTAAATTAAAAGAAATGAAAGAAAAGCTATACGAAAACACCAATCTGCGGCAGCGTTTCGTGCTCCTGTTTCTGGCGCTGTCCTATATCGCCGCAACCGCAGGAACGATTCTATTCATTTCGGCCGAAGTATAGGCATTCAGGGCAATATCATGAAGCGGCCGAAAGCACAGGCAAGTGTTAAACTTCCGGCCGCTTCTTCTTTCTGACTCGAAGATTTCAGGCGACCCGGTTGGTTGGGCGTATGCCTTCCGCGATGCTTTCCCGGGCAGGGACATCCGAACCCACAGGACATGCATTAATACACATGCCGCAACGGTATGTGTAACCGTTTCTGCCCATTTTGGGCAATCCCCTGTCCTGGAAATATGAACATCCCTGCTTGTCTATGGAAACACCCTGCACTATCACCTTGTCCATAGCACCCTGATCTTCCTCGAAGAGGTTTGGTATGTACTGAAAGGGGCAGACACGAATGCATGCATATTTACAGTTTGGAATCATATTTTCACACAATCTCCGATTCATGGGTGTGTCCGGCTCAAGCTCCGCGTCTGTCAGGATCTGCGCCAGCCGCTGCCGCGGTCCGAATTGCGGGGTCAAAAGAAGGTTGCTCAAACCGAATTCTCCCAATCCCGCTTGAACAGCTGCATGCTTGTGCGAAAGCACTCCTTTCAGGTTGATCAGGTCGTATGGATCTGAAGCATGGACCGGCAAGGACGCGAAACCTTTGCTCTTCAGAAAACCGGAGATTTTTAGGACCGCAGTGTCAAGATAATTATTCATCATGATCATCATCCGGCTGTACATCGGCCGCAACTCGGGAAGGCCGTCCACCAGGGCATGATTCCACTGAAGGGCCATAACCACAGTGCTCTTGGCCTCGGGCAGAAGGTCCTTGGGGCGGTTGTAGCCCGAAGGAGTCATTTCATCCAGCCTGGCCGTCGAAGCAATCCCTACCAAATCCATTCCCTGCTCCAGGACAAAACTTTTTACCTCTCTGGTGAAATTTTGCATCCGTTTCCTCCTTTTGGTGTATTTCGAGGTTCGTGATTTCGACACTCAGATGGGCTTTTATTATCAATAACATACCTGCCGCCTTAATTTCCAGCGAAACAAAGCAAATGACGTCTTCATGCGGGTTCGGCACTGCCCGGGACTATAGGCACGGTAGGTATCCTTATTCGCAAAGGGTAAAAATCCATTGAGATTTCCTTCATCATAGCCTATCATGCAAGATCAGCTGCCTCTGACGGGGGTAGCGGAGCACCGACCTACACCCGAAGCACCGCGGGAGCCCCGATGCAAAATGAAATTTCACTATTCCAAATCCTGCGTGGGAGTCCTATCCCCACATTCGTGATAGACACGAATCATACCGTCACCCACTGCAATCCGGCCTTTGAGAAACTCTCCGGGCTTAGCGGAAAAGACATCATTGGAACAAACAACCAATGGCTTGCTTTTTACCCTGCCGCACGCCCGGTGCTGGCCGATTTTATTGTGGATGAAGCCACCGAAGAAACTATCAGGCTTTACTACGGTGATAAGTGCCGCAGGTCCCCGCTGGTGGACGGGGGTTATGAAGCGCAAGATTTTTTTTCCAGCCTCGACAAAAACGGTAAATGGCTTTTCTTTACCGCCGCTCCGCTGCGTGACCGAAACGGTAAAATCATAGGGGCAATAGAAACCCTCCAGGACATAACAGACCAGAAAACCGCAGAGCAGGCTCTCCGGGAATCGGAACGGAGGTACAGAACTCTTCTTGATTTCGTTCCATATCCCACGGTGGTTTTTACTCTAGACGGCCGGGTCTCCTACCTGAACCCGGCGTTCACCGAGACTTTCGGATGGAGCCTGGAAGAACTCGAAGGAGGCTCTATTCCCTATGTGCCGAAAGGATACGAAAAGGAAACGCATAATGCTATTCGCAAGCTTTTCAAAGACAAAAGGATTCTTAGGCACGAAACCAAGCGCCATACAAAAAACGGGCGGATGCTGGATGTGGTGCTGCGTGCGGCAATTTTTTACGAGGTTAATGGAGACCCTGCAGGAGAACTGGTCATTCTCCGGGATATCACAAGGGAAAAACGGATGGCCCGCAGCAACGACGCCATGCTCCGAATCAGCATGGCGCTTCCGGAATACCCTGATCTTCAAGAGCTCCTCGACTATGTCAGTTCGGAGGTGAAAAGACTCCTGGGCACCGAGGCTGCCCTGGTTACGCTGCTGGACGAGGAAAGCGGGGAGCTTTACTTCCCCGGTGTGGCATACGACGACACGAATACCGGAAAAAGGGTAAAGGAGACTCGCTTTCCGGTCGACCAGCTGATAGCCGGAAGGGTTTTCAAGTCCGGCGAACCTCTTATCGTGTCGGATGTTTCCGAAGACAGCGAAATCCACGAGGCCAGAGACCGCAAACTGGGGTACCACACCCACAATCTCCTGCTGGTTCCTCTCCGGAGCATAGACAGGATCATCGGTGTTATAGCAGCCATAAACAAAAAAGACGGGGGATTCGACCAGACCGACGTGGAGCTTCTGAGCATGATCGCAGCCACGGTTGTTCTATCCATAGAGAATGCGAGGTTTTCAGATGAAATCAAGAAGGCCTACAGGGAAGTGAGCGACCTCAACAGGGCCAAAGACAAGGTAATAAATCATTTGAGCCACGAGCTGAAAACACCGGCTTCGGTGCTTGCCGGAAGCCTTGATGTACTCGAACGAAAACTGTCGTCCATGCCCGATCAGTCATGGAGGCGTACTCTCCAAAGAGCCAGGAACAATGTGGAACGTATCCTTGAAATACAGTACGTTGTTGACGACATCATGCAGCACAAGCACTACGAAGCCCGAGAACTCCCTGCCCTTCTCCTGGATCACTGCATTGAGGAGATGGAGGCGGTAATAAACGAGAACGCCGGCAATCCGGATCTTTCAAGTCTGATGAAAACCAGGCTCAAGGAGCTCCTGGGGCCTCCCGTGGACCAGCCTCACCGAATCAGGCTGAATGAATTCGCAGCGGAAAGGCTCGAAGCCCTTGCTCCCAGATTTGCGCACCGCGATGTTAATGTCTCGACTGAACTCGAAAAACCCGTGGAGATATGCATTCCGGAAGATCCGCTTAAAAAAATAATAGACGGCCTTGTAAAAAATGCGGTGGAAAACACTCCGGATGAGGGAACGATAGAAATCCAGACAGCAGGACGACCGCAGGGTGGAGCAATCCTTACAGTGAGGGACTACGGGGTCGGCATCCCGGAAGAAGCGAAAAAGCGGATATTTGAAGGTTTTTTTACAACCCAGGAAACTCTGAACTATTCAAGCAAGCGCCCTTTCGATTTCAACGCAGGAGGTAAAGGGGCGGATCTTCTTCGTATCAAGGTTTTCTCCGAGCGCTACGGCTTCGACATTCATATGGAATCCACCAGGTGCCCTCATCTGTCCAAGGGTTCGGATGTATGCGAAGGGTCGATAAGCACCTGCCCTTACTGCAACAGAGTCGAAGATTGCATGAAATCGGGAGGGGCCGTGTTCCAGCTCACTTTCCCTCCTCCCCGCGAAGGCTGCCAGTGAAAGCGGAAATCAACGGAAGAAGGGGTTTGATCTCTTTTCCCTTCCGACAGTCGACACCGGCCCGTGCCCGGGAAGGACGAGAGTATCCTCCGGCAATGAGAATATTTTCTCGCGTATGTTTGTGAGCAACAGTTCAAGGTTTCCACCGGGGAAATCGGTTCTTCCTATACTTCCGGCAAAAAGGGCGTCTCCGCAGATAACGGCTCTTCTTTTTTCCTTTTTCCCGTTCTCCTCCAGCGTCCCTTCGAACAGGTAGCCCAGCCCGGCCGGAGAATGCCCCCGAAGATCCATAACACTGAAAACAATGGATCCTACACTCACCTCGTCACCTTCCGCAACAAAAATCGAGGCCTCCGAATTTTCCGCCGATGCTCCGAATTCTGCAGCTCTGGCCTGTGCACCCGTCAGGGCCGGCGCCTCATCCCGGTGGATGACGACCGGCGCGCCGGTAACCCGGTGAAGCCGTGAATTACCGCCGACATGATCCCAATGGGCATGGGTGTTGAAAATATGAGTGACAGTGAGGCCTTCATCCGCCAGGGTTTTGAGTATAAGATCCACATCACCGCCCGGATCGAACACGGCTGCATCCCTGCTCTTTTCGTCCCCTACTATATAACAGTTGACCATCAAGGGCCCGACTTCCATCATTTTTAGAATCATAGCAGCATAAACCTTTCATTTAAGTTAAAACTGATGTCTTCGTAAAAAGTCCCCCGGCTTATCGGCGTCGGG
>CAYXDR010000055.1:0-11615 GCA_964463515.1 uncultured Desulfobacteraceae bacterium
GCTCCGATGCGATGTATGCAGGCCTCGGTGTTCTCCGGCCGCATGTCAAGGTTGGTGAGCACCAGACAGCCGGGAAAATAGTTCTCGGAGTCGTGGAGGGGGATATCCATGACATCGGCAAAACTCTTGTAAAAACAATGTTTGAAGCCGCAGGTTGGGAGATTTACGATCTGGGGAAAGACGTGAAATTGGGCCGCTTTGTAGAAGAGGTTCAGCGCACAGGGGCCGACGTTGTTGCACTGTCCGCATTGATGACCACCAGTATGATGGCGATGCCCAAGGCGGTCGAAATGCTGAAGGCGGAAAACCCTGAGGTGATCGTTCTTGTTGGAGGTGCCCCGCTGACAGGGGACATTGCCCGGCAATACGGTGCCGACGGATATGCAAAAGATGCTGTGTCGGCGGTTTACGAAGCTGAAAAATTGCTTCAAAAATAAAATATAATGTATTGTAATAACATATTTTATAAACAAAAGGCTTGTCGAGGTTAATATGAATTTCAGAGAAGACCGGATGACCTGGTCGGAACGGATAGACGCCCTGTTTTCCTACGAAAAGCCCGACAGGGTGCCGCTTGGTGCGATGAGCACCGGGTTCAACACTCGAAACGCCGGTCACACGGTGGCGGATGCCTACGAAGATCCGGAAAAAAGTTTCACGGACATGCAGTGGACCACAGAGCAGTATGGGTGGGACCCTGTTCCGCAGTATGCAGGCCACACCGTGTTAGGCGCATGGGATTTCGGTGGTAAGGTCCGAATGCCAAAGGGAGAGTTCGAAGGGGCGTTGGTGGTTACGGAATACCCGGTGAAAGAGGAAGGCGACATTAACAACCTTCGGATTCCGGATCCGAAGGCTGCCGGCAGAATTCCCGTGGCAATGAGGTTTTCCGAGCTTCAAGCGGAAAACGGGCTTCCTGTTTATTATTTTTCCAGAAGTCCTTTTACGATGGCGGCCAATATATCAGGAATAGACCGTTTTCTGCGCTGGACCATGAAAAGGCCGGAGCTTTGTGAAAAACTGCTTAATCTTGCCTTGGAACATATTACCAACACCTTGAAGGTATGGGTCGACAAATTCGGCGCGGACCGGGTTTTCGCATGGATGAGCAGCCCGAGTGAATCCAACCAGCTGGTTTCCCCACGCACGGTAAAGCGTTTCGCAATTCCATACCACGAAGCGTACCATGCCAGGCTTCGAGAATTGGGTGTCCGCCGTTTCGGCCTGCATATCTGCGGGGAGCAGAACCTTAACCTGCCGATACTGGCTGAATCTTCGCCGTGGCAGCATCCAAGCGTGCTCAGCTTCGGTCACGAGGTGGATCTGGGCAAGGCTGCGTCTCATTTTCCCAAGGATATAATTTATGGGAACATAGAACCTGCGGTAATACAGACGGGAACGCCTGAGCAGGTGTACGAGCTGTGCCGCACTGCAATCGAGAAGGGGAAAAATGCTCCAGGCGGTTTTATTCTTGGAACAGGCTGCGGGATGCCTGTCAATGCACCGCCGGTGAACGTTTATGCGATGACCAAAGCGGTAAATGATTTCGGTTTTTACGATTGATCTTCAGTCCTGGATAGAGCAGGCGGGAGGAAAACGATCAAATGCATGGAATGACTTCAAAAGAGCGAACCGAGGCTGTGCTGTCAGGCCGCTCCGTGGACCGGGTTCCACATTTTCCTTTTATCCTTGGTTTTTGCGCGAAAAACGTCGGCCATCCCATAGCGACCATCTATAATGACGCTGAAAAAAGCTTCGATGCACAGATGAAAACCTTTGAACAGTATGGGGTGGATTGGGGGCCGATTTACGGCTATGCTTCCTACGGAACATGGGAGTTTGGAGGCGAGGTGGAAATGCCGGCTGGGAGCTATCAGCAGGCCCCCGCCCATAAAATGTTTCCGGTAAAATCCGAAGAGGACATTGACTCGCTCAAGCTGCCAGATGTGAAGACCGCCGGCTGCCTTCCCATTGCGATGGCGTTCTCGATGCTTCAACAAGCCCATGGAACGCCAATTTCCGTGGTTTTGGGCGGTAATTTTACGATTGCCGGTAATATCTGTGCAGTTGAGAAGCTTTGCCGCTGGATGCTGAAATCACCTGACAGCGCTCATAGGATACTTCGTCTTGCAACTGACCACGCAATCCAAATTGTAAAGTACTGGGCTGATACCTTCGGGGCGGAAAACATTGTTCCCCAATTCTGGGAACCGCTTGCCGCAAACCTGATCATATCACCCCGCCAATTCAAGCAATTTGTGCTTCCCTATTTAGTAGAGACAGGAGAAAAGATCCTTGATATGGGTGTGAGGCACATTTTGCACCATATTTGTGCCGACCACAACGCCAACCTGCCTTACTGGGCCGAAGTGCCCATGGGAGATCCTGGGCTTTGTAGTTTCGGCCAGGAAATCGACATTGACAGGGCAATCGAATTTTTTGGAGAAAAGTCGATTATCATAGGAAACCTGGATCCATCGCTTCTGCTGACCGGACGGCCGGAAGATATCACGGCACGCTGCAGGGATATAATCGAGAAGGGAAAGAAGGCCCCCCGTGGCTTCATGTTCAGTTCAGGGTGCGAGGTTTCGCCGGAAACACCGGGATATCATGTGTATTTGATAAAAAAGGCCATTGATGAATTCGGTGTCTATAAATGATGTTCATCTCCCTTTGGATGGGGAGGGAAACGCTGCATGAAAGTTTTTGAAGTAGCTGACCATTCCTGTGGTTTTAAGACACGTATTGTGGTCCGAAAAAAAGATCGTGACACGATCATTTTGAATATTGCCAGTGAATGTAAAGAAGTTTCGCGTTGGGGCAATGAAATCATGGAGGTAAAATGGCGCGAATGCCTGGGTAAGAACTTCCTGGAATCGAGGCTCTGCAGCTCGGCCGCCCGAATGCTGAAGCATCGATCCTGTAGTGTGCCCACAGCAGTCCTGCGAGCCATCGAGGCCGAAGTGGGCTCTGCAATCGCCGCCGGCTCCACGATCCGTTTTCTGGAGAGCGAAACCTGACTCCTGTTTCTCGTTGATCGGCTTTGACGAAATTTCTGGTGGCATCCATCGGAATGATGGATCCGCTGGTGCGCAGATTTTCATGCGGGCTTTATTGTGATGCCGGACCGAAACGAATTCGATCCGGCTTTTTTCTGTTTTCTGTTGTACAGCTCCTTTTGATCCTTTAGGATGTCATCCAGAAACCGTGAATCATTCAGTATGAATCCTTTCAGCAACTCACAGGTAGAATGCAATGACGATACTGGATCATTTGGTTGAAAAAGGCACTCATTTTTCGTCTCCCTCTCCGCAGGTTCTGGGGGTAGGAGGAAGCCCCAGAAGAGGGGGTAATTCCGATATTCTCTTAAGGCGTATACTGAAAGGAGTCAGCAATAGTAAAATCGGAACCCGGGTGGTTCATCTGCGGGAAGTGGATTTTCAGGGCTGTATAGGGTGTGAAGAATGCCGGAAACATGGAATCTGCACAGGTTTGATCGACGGAATGTCCATGGTTTATCCCTATTTACTCGATGCGCGGGGCCTGGTGCTTGTTTCACCCACTCACAATTATAACATTACATCGTGGATGAAAGCCTTTATCGACCGGCTTTACTGCTTTTATGATTTCGATGATAACCGGCCGCGGGGTTGGCACAGCCGTCTGGCAGGCCAGGATAGGAAGGCCGTTCTGGGGGCTGTCTGCGAGCAGGAGAACCCTTCGGACATGGGCTTTACACTCGAGGCGATGCGGGAACCGCTCCAGGCCCTGGGATATGAAATTTTCAAGGAAATCAGTGTTTTCAGCGTTTTTGACAAGGGAAAAATTATTGAAGAAGATGAGGTTTTGGCTGAAGCACAAAAGGTGGGTTATGATTTTGGAACATCTCTGCCTTAATTCTGAATATTCGGCTGATGGAGGTGAAAATGAATTCGGATTTCGTTAAAAAAACTAAAGAATTTTTGGATACCCTCGGCCTTACCGAAGAACCCATGGGGATCTACTACACGGATCGGGAACCTGATGGGGGAATTTCCCCCAAGCCACTCGACCTTCCCACCAGGGAGAAAGAAGCGGCAAACCAGATTGACTGGCAGACCATCTTTTCAAATTTTTCATGCGTGATCGGCAACATCTGGCGTGCAAGAAGAAAAGGGGTTCCCGCTGTTTTCGACAACGCCAGGTTCGGCTGCCCGGGAGGGGCGTTTTTTCTGGGTTTCATGAAACCCCAGACGGAAACCATCATTCGTTACGTTTCAAGTGGTGTTCCGGGATACATGGAAGGAGAGCTCTATTGTGAGTCTCCCGAAGAGCTTTCAAAGATTTTTGACTATATCGATCCTCCCCTGGCGCAAGGCCGGTACTGTGTGGTCAAACCGCTAGGTCTTTTCACCGGCGATGAAAAACCGGAGCTTGTTGCATTTTTCACCCGGCCGGAGAGCCTCTGCGGACTTCATCAGCTGGCGGCATTCGTGACGAACGATCCGGAGGTTGTGGTCTCCCCCTGGGGCGCGGCCTGCACCAACCTGATCACCTGGCCCATGAAATTTCTCAGGGCGGGCGAAAACAAGGCGGTGCTGGGGGGATGGGATCCCTCCGCGAGAAAGTTTTTCAAAACCGACGAACTCAGTTTCACGGTGCCATTCGGTATGTTTGTCGACATGCTGGACCGATTCGAAGAGTCATTTCTCAAGACGCATACGTGGGATATTGTAAGGAAAAAGGTGTCGAGGAGCATGAAAGTATGGGGCGAGCAAGGCTGACGGCGTCGTAAAACGTCAAAACGACCATGTCCCTCGGGGTCGGCGTCGCTGTCGGCGTCGGTATCGGAGGTTGACCGGCGAGCTTTTCGACCCCGATACCGATCCCGACTCCGACGCCGATGAGGCGGGGATGATACTTTTACGAATCCGTCAAGACCGACAGATCTTAATTTTGCAGGGTTTTTTGATATGTATCCGGATTTGAATCGATGTGCCTGGGCGAAAAGTGATCTTGCGATCCTGTACCATGACCAGGAGTGGGGGGTTCCCTGCCACGACGACCGGGTCCTGTTCGAATTCCTGGTGCTTGAAGGGGCCCAGGCCGGGTTGAGCTGGGAAACGGTGCTGCGCAAGAGGGAGCATTACCGGCAGGTTTTCGGCGGGTTCGAGCCGGCTGTGGTGGCTAGTTACGAAGAAACTCGAATCGCCGCCCTGTTGAGGGACCCCGGGATTATAAGGAACAGGAAAAAGGTTGAGGCGGCTGTTTCAAACGCACGCGCTTTCCTCGAAGTTCAGCAGGAATTCGGCTCCTTCGATGCCTACCTGTGGCGGTTCGTGGACGGGCGCCCCGTTCAGCACCACCATAAACGTCACGAAGAGATTCCCGCGTTTGACGAAACTTCCATTGCGCTCGGCAGAGATTTGAAGCAAAGAGGCTTCCGCTTTGTTGGCCCCACGATATGTTATGCTTTCATGCAGGCGGTTGGAATGGTTAACGACCATACCGTTGATTGTTTCAGGTATCCTGTACTAGCTGAATGAGATTCATATCGAACGATATAGAATAAATTTAACTGAAAATTAATTGAGCGGAGGCTTTTGATGCGTATAGCACGTTTTATAGATGGATCAGGGCGTGAGTGTTATGGAAAACCTGCCGGTGGAGGCAAAGCGGCTTTGCTCGAGGGGGATATTTTCCTCGGTCTGCAGGAAACCGGCAAGGAGGTGGAAATGAGCAGGATTCTCGCTCCCATCGTTCCCCCGGTGATTATAGGGATCGGACTGAATTATCATAAACACGCCGAAGAAACCGGCATGAAGATTCCTAAATACCCGGTTGTGTTCATGAAAAATCCCGCCTCACTCACTCATCCCGAAGACCCTGTGGTTATTCCCTCCGTATGCATGGAGCCCCCTGAAGTTGACTACGAAGCTGAGTTGGCTGTTGTTATCGGGAAAGCCGCAAAAGATGTTTCGAAAACCGAAGCGATCGCGCATGTTCTCGGCTACACTGCCGCAAACGATGTCTCGGCACGCCGCTGGCAGGGAGGCAGGGGGGGCGGCCAGTGGGTGAGGGGAAAGAGCTTCGATACATTCTGCCCGCTCGGGCCCTGGATTGTAGGCGCAGAGGATATCCCCGACCCTCAAAACCTTCAACTTTCATGCCGCTTGAACGGAGAAGTGATGCAGGAGGCGAACACCTCGGACATGATATTTACGGTGGCCGAACTGATAAGTTTTCTTTCTTCCGGTATGACCCTGGTACCAGGAACTGTAATTCTAACCGGAACACCGAGCGGTGTGGGTTTTACTCGAAAACCGCCGGTATATCTCAGCAGCGGTGACATAATGGAAGTGAGTGTCGAGAATATCGGTACGTTGCGAAATCCGGTAGGGGAGAAATCATAGGGTAAACCATTAAACGAGCGTGAAAATATTTTTTCATCACTTTTCCCCAGCAGTGCCCATCTGGCATTTCCGGATGGGCACGAGCTATTGTCTTTTAAATTTGACGGCGTCGTAAAAAGTCCAATCCCGCGGCACGCGGGATTACGCTTCATCCTTCGTCGCTGCAGCGTACTGTAAGTACGCCTCATTCCTCAGGATTCGCAAGCCTTGCATTTGAACTTTTTCCATAGCCGTCTCATTTGTGACTTTTACGAAACCACCAAATCTTCACCCGGAAAGATCGTTTCGGACAATAGCCTGCCGAACACGGTCGGCCTGACACATCTGGCGATGGAAGTCGACGATATCGACAGAATGCATGAGCGCCTGAAGGCGGCTGGATGCGAGATGCTTAGTGTTCCTGTTTCAGTTCCTGCCGATGTGGAATCGGGTAAAGGGACCGGCAAAAGGCTCTGTTATTTTTTGGACCCTGACCAATGGTGTCATGAAAGCCTGAAAGAACGACATCTCTCAATGGAATATTTCCCGCATACTTGGACTGCGGGTCCGATGAAACAAAGCCGATGTTTCGTCTTATTTCCCATATACTTTGACCCCCGCCTCTTTTTTTCCGAAAAGATTTATTATGCAAAGTTATAAATGGTTTAGATTTCATATATTACCTTTAGTTTAGAGGGAGTCGGAACACTTCGCAATCCGGTCGCCGCGCTTCAGCCGGGGAACAACTTATCCATATCGGTGGAAAGAAGGCAATCCCAGAGCGATGATCAGCAAACCCAATTTTGAATCTTCAGATCTGGTACGCGTTTAAACTCCCGTTCGTTGTTGGTGATTATCGTAAGGGAGGCCGCTGCTGCATGTGCTGCAATCCATAAGTCGTTGTTTCCGATTGGCTGTCCTTTGAATTCAAGGGTTGCGCGTATGGCTCCATAGGTTTCCCCGGCGTTCTCCGGCATCGGTAAAACGGGGACAAGGCTTTTAAACTCTTCGAGCAAGTGTAGCGCTCGTTTAGGTTGTCGACTTTTTTCTGCTCCATAGAGTAATTCTCCCCAGGTGATAACTGAAATCACGGCATCGCCCGGGTTGAGTTTCTCGAACCGCATTAACACCTCTCGCGGTTTTTTCCGCTGGATATAAATGCAAATATTGGTGTCCAGCAGGTAACGGGGTGTCATCATAATCCCTCCCGCTGCTGAGGCGGAAAATCTTTACGCCCCTGTGCAAGGAAGTCATCGGGAAGATCCGTCAACAGTTCGAATGCACGCGACAGTCCACCAGCCGGCTCCCGAAGCACGATCTCGTCTCCGCGGCGGAAAATTTCGAGCACCTTGGAGTTGACGGAGAATTCCTTCGGCAGTCTGACCGCCTGACTGTTTCCTGACTTGAATACGCGAGTGGTCGTCATAACAATTCTCCTTATCCTGGAGAGAAGATTGCCCATTTATATGAATTAATATATACATATAAGTATATACAAAGAAGAAAACATTGTCAAGAGTATATATGCTCTGACAATGCTTTCAAAACGCGCTAATGGAGCGCCTCGGCCAAGTATGCTATCCGGGCGATTTCCTCGGTTAGATCCGCCGTGTCGTACGCTTTGGTGATATTGCTTCCGATTGCCACGATGCCGTGCATTTCGAGAAGGACAACCTGGCAGCCGGGAGAGTCTTTCAGAACTTCGGCCGCATGGCGGCGGAGTTCGTCGGTCCCGGACGGGGCGAACGGGACCCTGGGTATCGGCGGTTGCTTGAGCGCGGAGTCTGTGACGGGAGGGATATCCCGTTTTTTTACCGAAAAGGCCGTGCAGTAAGGCGGATGGAGATGGACGACTCCCCCCGCATCACGGCGGAGACGGTAGATATCGGCGTGTATATAAAATTCCATCGACGGGGCCAGGCCGGGTGAAGCCTCGTATTCAAGGCTGTCGAGGTCCACTCGCACCAGGTTTTCCGGAAAGGTGTCTTTGAGCGAGAGCCCTGATGCGGTTATTAACATGTGCTTTCCGTCTTCGAGCCGGGTACTGAGGTTTCCGCCTGTTCCGCCTACAAGCCCCCGGTCGTAAGAGCGCCGTGAATAGTCTGCAAGAAGTTTTGCCATTTCCTTGTCGTTCATCCGGTTTTTTCCTGGGAATGATTTTGATAGTTTCTGCCGCAGTTCTGCCCTGTCGACTCAAGAACACTTCCCCACAGCCTCCCTGCCGGATCGATCTGCTTGCGTTTGGAAACTGCAAGCGCGATGGGCACGTGGGTGTATTCGCCGTTCCAGTAGCTCACCAGCATATCCGTGCGTCCAGCCATTGCGGCATGGACCGCGTTGTGGCCCAGGAGGAGGCAGAAGACAGAATCATGGGGGTTTGCCGGCATGCTTCTTATAGTATAACTAGGGTCGATATATTTGAGCGTAACCTTCACCTTTTCTGCTTTGAAAAAATCGAGAATCCGCTCCTTTAGAAACAGGCCTATATCGGAAAGCTTTATATTGCCGGAATCGTCCACTTCAGAAGGCCCCTCGATAAGGTCTTGACCTGCTCCTTCCGCCACGACTATCACCGCATGGCTTCGTTCTTTCAGGCGTTTTTTCAAGCCGGTCAAAAAATTATCCATGGAAAATTTCACCTCAGGCACCAGGCAGAAGTTGACTTCGCTGTTGGCGAGCGTTGCGTTGGCCGCTATGAAGCCCGCGTGACGACCCATGAGCTTGACAAGCCCTATCCCGTTTCTCGCGCCCGTGGCTTCCACGTGTGCACAGTATATCGCGGTCCTGGATTCCCCGACAGCCGTCTCGAAGCCAAAAGATTTATTGACAAAGCTTATGTCATTGTCGATGGTTTTGGGGATTCCCACGATACCGATTTTCAGGTTGCGGGAAGCGATTTCTTCGGCCAGGGCATGGGCGCCCTTAAGCGTGCCATCTCCGCCGATTGTGAAAAGAATTCCGACATTCATTCGTTCGAGAGTATCCACCATTTCACCTATATCCTGGGGGCCGCGTGAAGTGCCAAGGATGGTGCCGCCAAGCTGATGTATATCCCGTACCCTGGAAGGTGTCAGTTCAATGGGAACGTGTCGATGTTTCGGGCTGAGCCCTTCGTAGCCGTACCTGAAACCAAATACGGTTTGTACCCCGTAGTGGTGGAACAGACTGAGCACGATGGCCCTGGTCACATCATTTAGGCCTGGGCATATCCCTCCACAGGTAACGATTCCACATTTCAGCTTGGAAGGATCAAAGTAAATTTTTTGTCTGGGACCGGCCATCTCGAACGAAGGCAGCGCATAGCCTTCATCCTGGCACCCCTCCATTTGTTTCACCCTTGAGTAATAAAGAATTCGTTCGTCATCTTCTATGTATTGAAGTGCGTTCATAGGGGAATCGATGCGACAAACCCCCAAATGCTTAACGTCGTAATCGCTGCAGTTCAGGGCCATAATTCAACGAACCTCCGTGATTGAAAAGCGTAAACACATTTGTTGCGGGAAAAATTTTTCCACCGAAGTTTCCCTATCGCACGATTCATGCTATTTTTCAACATCAGTTCGTAACAATTCGTCGCCACCGCATTACAAAATGCGGCGTCGGTTTACCCTTCCCAATTTCTGTGTAATGGAGGACCAATGAAATCTGAATCCACCAGGACCAAAATTGTCTGCACCATCGGGCCTGCAAGCCAATCGGAAAAAGTAATCGAGTCCATGATTCTTGGCGGAATGAATGTCGCAAGACTTAATTTTTCCCATGGCGACCATGATGGTCACAGGCAGAAGATTCGAACCATTCGGAACATATCTGAGAGGATCGGGATTCCGGTCGCCATACTGCAGGATCTCGGAGGACCGAAAATACGCATTGGAACAGTGGCCGAACCCGGGGTGCGGCTCGATGTGGGGGACAAATTCATCTTAACCTCCGAACTCGTGGAATCAGGCACTTCCAGGGTTTCCGTAAATTATCCGCATCTACCCCGGGAAGTGAGACAAGGGGACACGATCCTTCTTGCCGATGGAATGCTTGAATTAAAGGTCGTTTCCGTCCATGAACCGGACATTGACTGCGAAGTTGTACAAGGGGGTGTTTTAACTTCCCACAAAGGAGTAAATCTGCCCACCAGGACAGTGGGACTGCCGGCTTTGACGGAAAAGGACCGGGCGGACCTGTTGTTCGGCATCTCCGAGGGTGTGGATTATGTGGCTGCCTCTTTTGTCAGAGACCCGGAAGATGTGGTAAGGGTCAAAAATTTGATCCACCAAAACGGAAACGATATCCCGTTGATAGCCAAAATCGAAAAACACGAAGCCGTGAAAAACCTGGATGCGATAATGGCCGCCGCAGATGGAGTGATGGTGGCAAGAGGAGATCTGGGGGTAGAAATTCCCCTTGCCGAAGTTCCCTTGATCCAAAAAAGAATCATCAGGGAGGCCAACCTGAGAGGCAAGCCAGTAATAACCGCAACCCAGATGCTCAGATCGATGGTGGAATCCCCGAGACCCACGCGTGCTGAAGCGACCGACGTTGTAAACGCAGTCCTGGACGGCACCGACGCGGTTATGCTTTCTGAGGAAACCGCGATGGGAAACTATCCAGTGGAAGCGGTCCGAATCATGACCGGCCTTCTCAAGAGCGCCGAACAGGGATTTCCACATGAACAATATCTTGCGATGAGTCCCGAAACCGTTGTTTCTCCTTCTGTGGCGCATGCCTCCTGCGTGCTGGCCGCCCATTTGGATGCCGCTGCAATCGTTCCTAACACCCAGTCAGGCCTGACAGCTATCCATATATCGAGATTCAGGCCTGCATGTCCGATTTTAGCTCTTTCTCCAAATATTATCACGGTCAGGAGGCTTTGCCTTTACTGGGGGGTGCAGCCCCGTGCTATCGCAAAGCCTAAAGATACTGATGACATGATAGATAATGCGGCGAGATCGGTGCGTGGTACGGGGCATATTTCCAGGGGAGACCTGGTCGTGATAACAGCCGGACACCCCGTATGGGTACCCGGAACGACCAACATGATTCGTGTCAAAAAGATTTAACCCTGATGGCCTCGTAAAAAGTCCCCAAGCCGTCACTCCGACGCCGATTGGTGTACCGCACCGCAGGTCGGGCAAGCGAGCCCACGGAGAGGGCTACCAAAGGTTTTCCCTCTATCGTTCTCTGCGGATCTAGCGAGCAGGGTGAGCGGGCGAGAGATATTCTTGATGGAAAGCACCGCCCTTCGTGTTC
>CAYXDR010000056.1:0-11486 GCA_964463515.1 uncultured Desulfobacteraceae bacterium
TTCACTAGTGCCACCCGGTATTCCGGATGGGCACTGCTAGTTGTAAAAGTTTGCGCATTCAGATAGTATCCGGAAAAATCCGTTGACAGGAGGACTGGCGTGACCGACATGCTTGACCGGGAAAGGATTCAATTTTTGAAGGACGATTTCAGCAGAGGATTCATAAAGTACTGCGGCTTCGAGGCTGTGGACATCCAACGGGGTAAAGTCGAATCTTTGCTCAACGTGGCAGAGCATCATCGACAACAGGACGGCTTCGTGCATGCGGGTGTCATGGCCGCGATGGCGGATCACACGGCAGGATATGCAGGATTCACCACAGTGGAAGACAAACGCCGGATTCTTACCGTAGAATTCAAGATCAATTTCCTTCGGCCCGCCTCCGGACAGACCATTAAATGCCTGGCGCAGGTCATCCGGGAAGGCAGCAGGTTGATAGTTGCCGAAGCGGAAGTTTATGATATACGGCAGGATGGTGCCCTACTGTGTGCAAAGGCACTTATGACACAGGCCGCCGTCGAAATCTCAAAGCCCTGATGCAATTTCCCCGGCAACCCGTTCCGCAGCCTCTGCCGGGTCTTTCGCATCCCTTATGGGCCGGCCTATTACGATATAGTCGGCACCGTTTTGAACGGCCATACCCGGTGTAACGATCCTCGTCTGATCATCCCCCTCAACGAGCGACCACCGGGGACGAATTCCCGGCGTTACGATAGTCATGTCTGCTCCGAGCGCTTCCCTGATGGTAGAAGCTTCCAGCCCCGAGCACACAACGCCGCTGCAGCCGGCATCCTTAGCGATCAAGGCGCGGCGCACCGCGAGCCGTGGTATATCGACTGCATATTCAGGCCTCATGCCGAGACTCTCCAGATGCCTCCCGCCGAGACTTGTAAGAAGGGTTATCCCGAGTATCCCCGTCTCTGGAAATTTCCTGGAAACAGGGACGAGAAAACCATCGCCCTGCTCGCAGTGAACAGTTAGGAAAGCAGGCCCGAGCCTGGCCGCAGTCTCGAATGCCCGGATTATCGTAGCCGGGATATCATGAAGTTTCAGGTCGAGAAACACGCCCGTATCCCCGGCGCTGTTTACCGCCTGGACAATGCGTGGCCCTTCGGCGATGAAAAGCTCCAGGCCCACCTTGAAAAGTCCTACGCGGCCAGTAAGTTTTTCCACAAGCGGCATCGCGGTTTCATAATCAGGGACATCAAGCGGAAAAATGATTCGATCCTTGGGTTCCGGCATTACTTTCTCTCCTCGTTTCCGAAAAAAGGCCCAGGCAAATCTGCCGCTGCAGATTATTCACCCAAACAGATCATTTGTAAACCCCCGTGATTTCATGGGCCGGAAGGATTATAGCTGTTGGGATAATCGAAATCGAAATCGGGATCGGGGTCGAAAAGGATGCCGATCAACCTCCGATACCGATCCCGATACCGACCCCGACCCCGATTGGTGTGCAGCAGTATAGAAAAGGCGGAGGCGGCGGAACAGGGTGCACAGCGGGTTTCCCGGCGGGAAATCTGTGCGGGTGCTGTTAAAAAGTATGGACACCGGAGCGAAAAATGTCTATAGTCAACGCTGTTTTTTGAGCCACCGTAGCTCAGCCGGCAGAGCACCTCACTCGTAATGAGGATGTCCGCGGTTCGATTCCGCGCGGTGGCTCCAACTCGACCCGCTGTGGTTCTGTGATAATTTTCGAATGGTTTTATGGTCCCGGAGATGCCTGAAAGGCGTTGGGGCTGTTGACCGCATTTTCAGGGGAACCAGGAACATGGAATCGATTCGCGATTATTTCGAATGCGACGAATGCGGAAACAGGCATTTCAAGCTGGTACATACCTTCAGCCTCCGGTTTCACCGTGTGAATTTTTCGGATCAACTTATTTACGACAGGATAAAAGAAGAGTTCTACCAGTGCACAAAATGCCAAAAAACCTTCTCGAAAGCGGAAATCGAAGAAGGACTGGTGAAAATCAAGAATAAGCGCAAGGAAAAGTGATTAAGAATTAAAACCGTATCTGGTAACTCTCTAGGTGCACGTCGTTATCCGTCTCTATTACCACACGCCTCTTTATCCTTCTCTCCAGATCCATCAAAGATTCCTGTTCTTCTTCCATAAGAACGGTTTCCACCGCGGGATGAACCTGGATGACCGCCTGCCCGCCGGGGCCGAGGGCGGCGCACTCCCGTTCCAGTTCCCTGAAGATCTCATAGCATATTGTTCTTCTTGACTTCAGGCTTCCTCTGCCCTCGCAGTACAGGCAGGGTTCGGTGAGCAAAGCATGAAGGTTGGCCGATGTCCGCTTGCGCGTCATTTCTATTAAACCAAGTTCGGACATGGGAAGCACATTGCATGTAGCCCTGTCTCCATTCAAAGCGTCCTTGAGCGCCAGGAACACTTTTTCACGGTTTGCCTTCTTCTCCATATCGATCACGTCTATGACGACAAGCCCGCCGATATTCCTCAGCTTAAGCTGGTACGCAATTTCCTTGACAGCCTCAAGGTTTGTTTTTAGCAAGGTTTCTTCGAGGTTACGGGCGCCGACGTAGCTGCCGGTATTGACATCGACCACCGTCAATGCCTCGGTGTGCTCTATGACAATATAACCGCCTGATTTTAGCCACACCTTTTTGTTAAGGGCCCTGCTTATCTCAACTTCTACGCCGAAAGCATCGAATATAGGCTCAGCACCTTCGTAAAGTTCTACCGAATATTTGAGACCGGGTGCGAACGTTTCAATGAACTCCGTGATCCTGTCATACTCCTCGGGCGAATCTATTATAAGCCTGTCGACCTCTCGAGTGAAAAGGTCTCTTACCGATCGAAGCGATATGCTGAGATCCTCGTGCAGCAGCCCCGGCTTGGTGAGTTTTTCCATCTTGCGCTGGATATTGAACCACAGCTTCTCCAGAAATTCCGCCTCGGCCTTGAGTTTCTTTCTTGAAGTACCTTCGCTGACGGTTCGAATTATGAAACCCATTTTCGAGGCCCTGATCTCCTCCATCAGCCCTTTAAGACGCTCCTTCTCCATGGCGGATTCTATGCGCCTTGAAACTCCGATATGATCCACAGTAGGTAGCAGCACCAGATGGCGCCCCGGAAGGGATACATGCGAAGTTATGCGTGCGCCCTTCTTTCCCAGAGGCTCCCGCGAAACCTGGACCATAATATCCTGTCCTTCGCGAAGTACTTCATCGATCCGGCAGGTTGGACAACGACAGAAAGGCCGGGCCCGATAGGGACCGTCTCTGCCGTTTTCTTCGTCTTCAATGCCGTTGCTCCGCCATGATACCGGATCGCGATTCACGTCCGAAACATACAGAAAAGCCGTTCGATCGAGTCCTATGTCCACGAACGCCGCCTGCATCCCGGGAAGAACCTTTACGACACGGCCGCGGTATATATTGCGAAGAAGCTGCTGGCCTGAGTTTCTCTCGGTGTGAAGTTCTGTGACCGCTCCCTGTTCGACCAGGGCCACCCTGGTTTCATAAGGACGGACATGTATGATGAGTTCGACGGCCATATGGGGGTTCCTCCCCGCCGTTAAGGACAGGTTACGGGCCTGAACCCGCCGCCCATTTATCGCGTCAAAGTTTGGCCGGTCTTGAGCACCCTCAACCCCCCCATGGCCGAAGGACTCAAATCAAAGACCCTGGCAACTATTTCGGCGGGCTTGAGCAAGGGGCCGGCATTATGGTCAATCCTGAGTTCAACTTCGCTTGTGGAAACCAGGTCCATCGCTTTTACGACCGGCCGTATGTCGATATTATGCTGCCCTTTTTTGTCAACTTTTACAACATGAAAATGCTGCGACCGGTTAAACTCATTGACCTTCCAGCCATCCAGCACTTCTCCAGGCACGCTTATACTGTACCGGCTTTCTTCTATCTGAAGGCTTTTCGTCCCCGGCCGCATTTCCTCCACCATTGTAACGGCAATTCCGGCAGGAAGGCTTGGGTTGAGTTTCTCCTTGACAGAATCAGGAGGCCCGGAGCCCTCGACCCGTACCAACACCGTCTCATCCAGGCTTTCCGTCCCAACCGGGAGTGCAGCCGAAAAGGAAATTTTAGGTTTAGGATGAAATCCACCGGAATGCACAAGACGGATGCCGGCTCTTCGGAATGCGCGCAAAAAGGCTTTCACGAGTTCAAGATGCCCCAGGTGCCTCGCCCGGTTCAGCTTGGTGTAGGTAAGCCGGTAAGCAGTCTCGCATGCGGGGCCGCTCTGCCCAGTCGCCCCCGGAGGGCAGGCCCACTCCACTATTTCCACCGGCCGGATCTCTATGCCGTCGCAAACACCGCATTTGAAACAAGTTT
This sequence comes from uncultured Desulfobacteraceae bacterium, assembly GCA_964463515.1. Lineage (GTDB taxonomy): Bacteria > Desulfobacterota > DSM-4660 > Desulfatiglandales > Desulfatiglandaceae > CAYXDR01. The sequence continues at coordinate 4,318 of CAYXDR010000056.1, forward strand.
TTCTGCAGTCAGGGGTGGGCTGCTCAGACAGGGCACGCATCCATTCCTGCCTCAAAAAATCTTTTGTTACCCCCGAATCGATGTGATCCCAGGGAAGAATTTCATCAAACGAACGCTCCCTGTGAAGATACATCGCAGGATCTATACCGGCTCTGTCGAAAGCCTCCCTCCAACAATCCAGTTTCAGGTGTTCGCTCCAGGCGTCGAAACGGGCACCCAGGCGCCAGGCCAGGATCACGGCAGGCAGGAGCCGTCGGTCCCCCCTAGAAAAAACGCCTTCCAGCCAGCTTATTTCGGGCTGGTTCCATTTCACCCTGATGCCACCTCCGCGCAGCTGCTCCCGAATTCGCATCAGACGTTCCGTAATTTCCACCGTGGGAAGCTGGGGGCACCACATAAACGGCGTATGAGCCTTCGGTACAAAACCGGCGACGCTCACATTGAGGTTGTTCCGCCGCGCTCCTCTTGGGGCCTGTGCCAGTATGCGCCTAGAAAGCCTCGAAATTTCTACCACATCTTCTTCCCGTTCCGTAGGCAGCCCGATCATGAAATACAGCTTTATCAGGTTCCAGCCGGCCCGGTAAACCGTCCTTGCGGTTTTGAGAATTTCATCCTCGCTCAATCCCTTGTTTATAACGCGGCGAAGCCTTTCGCTTCCCGCCTCCGGGGCCATTGTAAAACCGGTCTTGCGGACCCGCTTGATCTGCTCCATCAGGGCCCCGTCGACACTGTCCATCCTGAGAGAGGGGAGGCTCACCGCGATGTTCTCCGGGCTGTAACGGTCCATAAGGGCTGTCAGCAGCTGTTCGATACAGGTATGGTCCCCCGCGCTCAAGGAAAGCAGCGAAAGCTCGTCGTAGCCGGTGGACTGCAGCGCCTCACCGGCATAAGAAAATACCGCTGAGGGCGCCCGTTCCCTTACGGGGCGGTAAATCATGCCGGCCTGACAGAACCGGCAGCCCCGTGTGCAGCCGCGGGAAATCTCGACCGAGATGCGGTCGTGCACCAGCTCGGTGTGGGGAACCACCTGGTGCACAGGGTAGGGCTGGCGGTTAAGATCCGGCACTATAGCCTTGCGTACGGACGCCGCCGCCCCTTCCCGGGAACGAATCTCCGAAACGGGTCCCTCCGGAAAATAGCTTACCGAAAAATCCCCGGGCAGGTAAACTCCAGGGAGCCGCCGCAGCCTTTCCAGAACTTCGGCCTTTTCCCGCGGTCCTCGTCCTCCCGCCTCCCTGACAATACGGCATATTTCGACGGAAACCTCCTCTCCGTCGCCTATAACAAAAGCATCAAAAAGCCCTGCAACCGGCTCCGGGTTGAAGCAGGCAGGGCCCCCTGCAATCACCAGGGGCCATCGATCCATCCGCTCGGCTGCTTCGAAATCAATTCCTCCCAGGTTCAGCATTGTAAGCAGGTTCGTGAAGCAAAGCTCGTGCTGCAGGCTGAAGCCCAAAATATCGAACCGGCAAAGCGGACGCCCGGTTTCCAGGGAGCCGAGGGCAATGGAGCGGGCCGAAAGCTCTTTTTCCATGTCCGTCCAGGGGCAAAAGACTCTTTCCGCAGCTAACCATTCATATTTATTTAGGATATCGTAGAGGATCTTTATTCCCAGATGTGACATCCCGATTTCATAAACATCCGGGAAGGCGAGCGCCATGGTCACATCCACGCTTTCGGGGTCTTTTCGTACGGCGTTCACCTCCCCGCCTATATAACGGGCGGGGCGTTGAATGCCGGAAAACCAGTCCTGTTCGAAAATCGGGGTATCGTAGAATCCACTCATGGTGTAACACTATAGTCCGTCGGAGACGGAAATCAAGTCCGCTGGTCTTGTCGGCCGATCTCTACCGCGCATTGCGGAGGTAAACCATGGAAAAAAATAGTCACAATGGCACCGCCCTGCGGGTCGTTGCGGCCCTGCACGCTCCCGCCCAGGCTTTCCACAACTCTTCTCACCGTAGCAAGCCCCAGACCCGATCCACCATCCTTGGTCGTAAAAAAAGGAGTGAATAAATGATTCAAGGCCTGAGAGCTGAATCCCGGCCCGGTATCACGCACTTCGATCCGCGCTCCGGTAGGCCCCGGCACGCACTGGGCGGCGGACTTCGCAGTGGTCACGAAAAGTCTGCCCCCATCCGGCATAGCGTCCGCTGCATTCAAATAGAGATTCCAAAGGACCTGACGGATCAGTTCTTGGTCTGAGGCAACCACAACCGGCTCGTGGAAAATCTCGACTATGTCGATTTTTCCCTTGCAGCGTCGGCTGTTCCTGAAAAGCTGAAGTGACTCTCCAACTAGCCGGTTGAGGTCAAAAGTTTTTATTGTAGGTGTTCGGGGCCTGGCAAACGAAAGAAAATCGCTGATCAGCCGGTTAAGCCTCTCTGTTTCCCGCATGATTATATCCATCAGCCTGGAATTGACATCGTCCGCATCCAGACCGTCACGAAGCATCTGAATCGATCCGCTTATAGAGGCCATGGGATTTCTGATTTCATGGGCTATACCGGCCGCCAGCTCTCCAATAAGTGCAAGGTCCTCCACTCTCTTCATTTCGGCTTCAATCCTCATGATTTCAGTAACGTCCTGAAACAGAAAAATCGTGCCTCCGCTCTGTCTACGCGGCAGCCTGAGGGGAGCGGCTGAAACCCGAAGATGCAGCTGCCGGCCATCCGGCAACGTGTGATTAAAATCGGAGAAGGGCTGCTCCGAAAGCTTCCCGGCAACAGACCCAGGTTTATCAGGACTGTAATACGGAGAAAGGAAGGGTATCGCTTCAACTGCGTTTTTTCCCAGGACCGATTCGGCTTCGATTCCGAATATCTTTTCAGCTGCGGGATTAAACAGGATTATTTTTCCCCCCGCCCCGACAGCCGCCAGGCCGGAGCTAATGCTGTCGATGATGCTTTTGTTCAACAGCTCCAGGGTGATTATGTCCTGCTGCCTTTCCTTCAATTCCACCCGGCTTCTTCGTATCTGTTCGGAAAGATAACCACTTAGGTAAGCAACAATATAAAAGGCTGTTATGTTAACTAAAATCAGATAAAATATATTTAAATTACCGTAATCTAGCGGCGCTATCCCTCTAGTGCCAAGAGGCTGTATGATATCATAAAAATGAAGATCCAGGAGAAGCCCGTAAAGTATGCTGCTGAAGGATGCGATCACATAGCCGCCCCTTCGGTAAAGGATTATGCTCGCATTGATTATAGTCAGGATATAAAGGAATGAAAAAATGCTATCGATACCACCAGTGGTATAAATAATGGCAGTAACCAGAAAAGTATCAACAATGAGCTGCAGATATGAGAGAGCATGATGATTTTTTGTATATTTAAGAAGTAAAGCATAAATAAATGTCACAAAATATATAGAAACTATTATTATATAATGAATAGTCTGTATTTCTGCCAGAAATACATGAGTTTGACGAATTTGTATAACTACAGAGGCACCGAGTAAAACGGAAACTACCACCACCCTCAGGAGCATCAACACCTGAAGGAGACCGGTGACTTCGTGCGTCACACTTTTTTTAGACGATTCGGGCATGCTCCGGCGCTTACCCCATCGCGCTGGCCATCTGAAATATAGGCAGGTACATGGCGATAACCAGGCCGCCGATGCTCCCCCCCAAAAACAACATGAGAAGAGGCTCCAACATCGAAGTCAGTGCGTCGACAGCCGTGTCAACCTCGGTATCGTAAAAGTCCGCGATCTTTTCGAGCATCGTATCGAGAGCTCCGGTAGCCTCTCCGACTGCGATCATCTGAACAACCATGCTGGGGAAGATATCACTCTCCGACAGCGGCTCCGCGATAGTCTGGCCTTCCGCTATACTGCCCCTGACATCCAGGATGACTTCCTCGAGAATCACGTTGCCCGAAGTTCTTGCAACGATTTCCATGGCATCCAGAATTGGGACGCCGCTGCTGATCATGGTGCTCAAGGTCCTGGTGAAGCGGGCAACCGCCACTTTCTTAAGAAGGGGGCCGAAAATGGGTAATTTCAACGAAAGGGCGTCGGTCTGTTTCCTGCCCTTCTTCGTCTTGCGGTACTTCTTAAACAGAAATCCAAAGGCAACGAGGCCGCCTATCATGTATAAGATATTGCTTTGCGTGAATTCACTGATATTCACCACCAACTGTGTCGGAGCGGGAAGTGCGGAACCAAAATCCGCAAACATTTCCTGAAACACGGGAATCACGAAAATCATTATCACGGCTATTACGATAATGGCCACGGCAATCACCACGATCGGATAGGTCATTGCCCCCTTTATCTGGCTCTTGAGCTTTTCGGCCTTCTCGATATAGGCGGCGAGCCTCTGCAGGATCGTGTCCAGGATACCGCCCATTTCACCGGCGGCCACAAGGTTCACGAACAGATCGTCGAACTGTGCAGGATGCTTTTTCAAGGCTTCTGCCAGGCTGGCCCCGCCCTCCACATCTCGTACAACCTTTTTTAGTATTCCCTGAAAAGTCTTGTTTTCGGATTGCTCGGCCAGAATGCCGAGGCCCTGTATCAAAGGCAGTCCCGCATCGATCATCGTCGAAAACTGGCGGGTGAAAATGACAATGTCTTTCTTTGTTACCTTGGGTTGAAAAAAAGAAACATTTTCAAATAAGTCCTTGGGCTTGACCTTGATCTTTTGAACAGTGAGGTTACGCCGCTTGAGCTGCGCCCTGGCTAATTTTTCATCGGGCGCCTCGACTTCCCCTTTCAGGGTTTTTCCTTTGCGCGTCTGCGCAACCCACTTATAGACAGGCATGGGACCCTCCGGCCTAACTGCGCCATATTATTCCAAAAAACATCGGCAGGTTTATATGCTCGACAGGGCGGTGGGCACCGCCTGTAGCCATTTGTCGAAGCTTAGTTAATTTACCTTGTTGTGTCAAGGAGCCTAGAGAGGCGCTTATCCCTGTACCGCGGGCGCCTGGTTGTAAAATCAACAGGTCCATCCTGGAAAATCATTGTATATAATTCTTGACATGAAACAGGAATGAAGCGATATAAATCTTCATTTATTAACGGTCGGCTTCAGGGTTGACTTTTGGTCAGGATTGTTGGCAGGCATAATTTTTGTAACCTAACAGAAATGGAGGTTCAAACCGTGGGTGAAATCATTGCTCCAATGGCTGGTAAAGTTATTGATGTCCGTGTAAAAGTTGGAGATCAAGTGTCCGACGGCGATGAAGTGGTCGTCATCGAAGCGATGAAAATGGAGATTCCCGTTGTCGCTCCGGAATCCGGTACAGTGGCGGAAATCGCGTGCAAGGAAGGAGACGCGGTTGAGGCCGACGGCGTGCTGGTTAAACTTTCGTAACGGTCTGCCGGGAAGCCGGGCCGTTTTTCGTTTATTCCATTGCGCGTTAGACACCACAGCGGTGACAGCAGGAAGAAAGGCGGATGCTTTTTCCACACGTGCTATAACCACCGCCGCCATCGGTGAAACTGCCGCTTGATTGCGGGGGAATAAGCGTAGGGCGGCCCGGGGAGAAATTTATGAACATAGAAGATAAGATCGCCGAGCTTGAGCGCAGAAACCGCGAAGCCGAAGAGGGAGGTGGCGCCAGGCGAATCGAAGCTCAGCACGCCAAAGGGAAATTAACCGCCAGGGAGCGCCTCGACTACCTGCTCGATGACGGCAGCTTCGAGGAAATAGACAAATTCGTGGTACACCGTTGCCATGATTTTGGAATGGAAAAAAATAAAATTCCCGGAGACGGGGTCGTGACCGGTTACGGTAGGATCAACGGTCGGCGGGTTTTCGTTTTCTCCCAGGATTTCACTGTACTGGGCGGTTCCCTGAGCGGGCCGTTCGGGGAAAAGGTCTGCAAGATCATGGATCTTGCGATCAAGAACGGGGCACCGGTAATAGGGTTGAACGATTCAGGAGGCGCCCGCATACAGGAGGGAGTGGTCAGCCTGGGCAGCTACGGCGAAATTTTCAGGCGCAATGTCCATGCATCCGGAGTCATTCCTCAAATTTCCGTGATAATGGGTCCATGCGCCGGCGGTGCTGTTTATTCCCCCGCCCTGACGGATTTTGTTATCATGGTAAAAAAAACCAGCAACATGTTCATAACCGGGCCTGAAGTCATCAGGGCAGTGACGGGCGAACAGGTAACCCCCGAGCAGCTCGGCGGCGCGATGACCCACAACACAAAGAGCGGGGTGGCTCATTTCGCCGAAGATTCAGACAAGGAAGCTCTTGATCGTGTAAAAATGCTGCTTTCCTACCTGCCTCAAAATTGTCGTGAAGCCCCTCCTGCGGTCGAATGCAGCGACGACCCGATGCGAACCGACAAAGACCTGAATCAAGTGGTTCCGACAAATCCGCGAAAACCTTATGACATGAAACAAATCATACAACGGGTGCTCGACGACGGTGTCTTTTTCGAGGTGCAGCGCCACTATGCAACCAACATGGTCGTTGGATTCGGACGGTTGAACGGCCTGGTGGTCGGTATAGTCGCCAATCAGCCCAAGGCCCTTGCCGGATGCCTGGACATCGATGCTTCCATGAAATGCTCCAGGTTCGTGAGGACTTGCGATTCGTTCAACATTCCGCTGGTTACTTTTGTGGACGTGCCGGGGTTTCTGCCTGGCGTAGGCCAGGAATTCAGGGGCATAATCAAGCATGGGGCGAAAATAATCTACGCCTATTGCGAAGCCACGGTTCCAAAAATCGCGATTGTGACCAGGAAAGCATACGGCGGCGCTTACGACGTGATGTCCAGCAAGCACCACGGCGGTGACATCAATTATGCCTACCCCACTGCCGAAATCGCGGTCATGGGCCCGGAGGGCGCGGTCAATATTGTTTTCAGGAAACAAATAGCCGAATCAGAGGACCCTGAATCCACGCGCGAAAAACTTGTAGAGGAATACCGGAACAATTTTGCAAGCCCGTTCAAAGCCGCGGAACTGGGTTATATCGACAAGATTATTTTCCCGGAAAACACTCGTCCCAAGTTGATCAAGGCTCTTATGATGCTGAAAGACAAGCGTGAAACTATCCCGGCACGGCGCCACGGCAACATTCCTCTTTAATCATTTCCATTGAGGAAGGCCCCGGCATAAGAGTAAAGACCGGCCCACGAAATCCAAACTTGATGAGGTCGTAAAAAGTACCATCCCGGCTTATCGGCGTCGGGGTCGGAATC
>CAYXDR010000057.1:0-11433 GCA_964463515.1 uncultured Desulfobacteraceae bacterium
TGCGCCGGGGTGACGATAGATGGGATATTTTGACTTTTTACGAGGCCATCAGGTTTGATGAAACCCGAAAAAAGTACCATCCATTGCCTATCGGCTCTTTTTTAATTTGTCAACTTTATATTAATATATCAAGGGCGGTTTTCTGTCAATACCAATTTTTTCATCTTCAATTTAAGACTTGAATACCCCAATCGTTTATGGTATCTGAGTGGCAATGTTAATTTGTTTCCATCCGGTATTTCCGGGCGGGCACTGATTTATCGCACAGGACTTCACTGCAGCAGCAACTAGGAGGTGGTAGAATGGCAGCACTGGCTGGAGGTTTGGCGGCATTCATACTGGGTATCATCGGCATTATTGCGTGGTGGAGTGAATTCATCGATATTTTGATGGGCAGCATACCCTTGATGCTGGTTCTCGGAGGAGCCCTCGCGGCTTACCTGGGATACGAGGAAATCAAGGACAAGAAAGCTGCCCAGGAATTCGAGCCCGAGAAAGATGTCCAATCCGATCTTCAAAAGGAAGTCGAACAACTAAGAGAAGAAATCAAGAATCTCAAAAAGGAAGACTCAGAGGAAAAAGACCAAAAGTGATAAAGGACCAAAAAGCTTGCTTGGTTATGCCTCTTCGCCTCCTCGCTGCAAACTATGAGCAACGGGGCTGATTAACAGCGCAAAGGCAACCCATTGGAAGCTTGTTACCGGCATTTCCCAGCATTCCAGAAAAACCTTGTCGACTTCGGCGTGGCGCTCCGGTTGAAGAAACCCGGAGCGCTTTTTTTAGCCTACCATTTCAAGATCGCTGAAGAAATAGCGCATCTCCTTTTCCGCATTTTCCGGGGAATCTGACCCATGGACCACATTACGTTCGATATTACTTCCGTAAAGTTTACGAATAGTACCTTCATCCGCCTTTTCGGGATCCGTGCTTCCCATCAGATCCCTGTACCGCGACACTGCATTATCCGATTCGAGCACCATGACCACGCAAGGCCCCGAAGACATAAATTCGGTGACGCTTTCAAAAAAAGGCTTGCCAAGGTGAACCGCGTAAAACCCCTCGGCCTGTTTCTTGCTCATTTGAATCATCTTAACGGCCCGTATCACGAATCCTTCCTTTTCAATCCGCGCTAAAACATCCCCCGTCAAATTCCGCGAAACCCCGTCTGGCTTAACAATGCCGAGCGTTCTTTCAATCATAACGTCCCTTTCCTTCTGCAAAATTTATGACTCTTCAAAAAGTCATGGCCCCGTCAAAATTCATTGACCGGCTGCTCATTTTGCTGCTATAAAAAACAGATATCGATATCATCAGTCAAGCCTTTTCTCCACGGGATACAAATATCCACGGAAAGGAACAATAAAATGCCAGACAATTCCAAATCCGGTCCTACCGGCCCGGAAAGGCTGGACGCCGACCATATTTTCCGCTTTCAGTGCTCTCCTGGGCTCGCCTGCTTCACCGAGTGCTGCGGGGATGTTGCCATCGCCTTGACACCCTACGACGTGCTTCGGCTCAAAAACGCACTGGGCCTGGATTCCGAAAAATTCCTGGATGACTATACAATCATCATCCCCAAAGAAAACAAGTTGATACCCCTTGTGCTTCTCAAAATGAACGAAACGGACAAGCGCTGCCCGTTCGTCACGCCTCAGGGATGCAGTGTGTATGAACACCGGCCGTGGCCCTGCCGCATGTTTCCGTTGAACGTAAACGACGACGGGACTTTCAGCATAATAGCCGGAGCGGAAAGGTGCAAAGGGATCGAGGAAAATACAGGCCAACGGATCTCCGACTGGTTGATAGAGCAGGGTGTGCCCGTTTACGACGAAATGAACAACCTTCTCGGGCAGATAACATCGCCCCTAAGGGCACAGCCACCGGACATAGACAACCCTCAGGTTTTGAAAATGGTATTTATGGCTCTTTACAACCTCGATAAATTTAAGGACTTTGTATTTTCAAGCACATTTTTAACTCGATTCGAAATCGAGGATACAAAAATAGAAAAAATAAAAAGAAGCGACGTCGAACTATATAAATTTGCTATTGATTGGATTAAATTTGGTGTTTTTGGCCAAAAATTATTTCAGGTTAAATGATGCGGCAGCAAGACGATCGAGCAACATTTGAGCCCATCCTAAAGGAGAGTAAATTCTCGTTCCGCTGCCATCCTGAAATTGCCTGCTTCAACCGCTGCTGCGCAAAATTGAGCCTGACGCTTACCCCCTACGACATCGTCAAAATGAAAAACATACTGGGAATTGATTCCCAATCCTTTTTGGACGATTACACAAACCTCTTTTTGGACAACCGGACAGGGTTGCCCGGTGTCCGCCTGAAGATGCTCGAAGATGAAAACAAATCCTGCCCCTTTTTGACCAGCAAGGGTTGCGCTGTCTACCAGGCGAGGCCGGCTGCCTGCCGGATGTATCCCCTGGGCCGCGCCACCGCCCAGCCTTACCACGGCAACTCCGGGTTCACGGAAAAATTCTTCCTGGTCAAGGAAAACCACTGCCTCGGATTCAACGAAAATCCCACATGGACCCCCGGCCAGTGGATGGCTCATGAAGGCCTGGATACATACCTGGCGTTTAACGATCCATGGCAACAGGCAGTCGCCGGTCTTTCAGCTTCCGCACAGGATGAACACGGCGACAGGAAGAAAACGATGTTCTTCATGGCCTCCTATAACCTGGACAGATTCAGGGACTTCCTTTTCAAAAGCTCTTTCTTCGAACGTTTCCATGTGGATGAAAAAACAAGGCAGGAAATTTTCCAAAACGACGAAATCCTACTTGGTTTTGCAGTAGAATGGATCAAATGCAGCCTTCTGGGAATGGAGTCGAAGGTAATCATGCTCAAGGGCGGCAAAACCGGCCCGTAAGCTGATGTGCAGATTATTCCTTTCGGGTTCGTGTACCGATGTAGCCCGGCAGTTCGCGGATAATTTCATCGATCTCGAAGGATTTCTCACTTAAAAACGAAAGGATGCTTTCCGACCGTTTCTTTAAAACAACCTTGTCCCCGCTACTGATATCCTTACCTGAAATGAGTTTTCCATGCTCGTATAAGAATAAAATAATCGAGTCATCAGCATCAGGTCGAATGCTGAATCTTTCCGCCAGCGACCGGTACCAGCCTGCAAACTCGGCGGGGTGGTCCAGGTGTTCGGCCGGTATACCGATTTCGTAGCTCAATGCCCTGCAAAGCCCGGGCATCAACCCTGAGCCTCCCATGAAATCCAGGGCATGTGCAAGCTGGTGAATCAACGCACTGTCGCCTATCCGTGGGGAAAGGGCCAGATACACGTTATCCGGATCGGTCAACCTGGTTTTAAAGACATTGACCATCAAGCCCCCGGCACCATCCGCCGCAGTGCTGCCGCCGGAAAAACCGAGTTCAAGATAAGACCCCAAATCTATCATCCTGATTCCCATCGTGCTTCCCGTAAGAGCAGAAAGGTCCAGGTCATCGAGCAATTCACGGGAACGACCGAACCACACCTGAGGCAGAGACGTTATCTTCGCGCTCTGCTCGTGCGTGAATTCCTCCATCCCCAGATTCAACAGTTCGTCCTCCCTGCCTAGATGGCAGTGTTTGAATTTTTTTCCGCTTCCGCAGGGGCAGGGATCGTTTCTTCCGGTTTTTTTCATTTCAGGTTCAATCCTCCACTATTTGGTCACGGTGGGCACCAGCCGACCAGCACGGCAGGGGGCCGAATTCTCCTGTTTCGGGGTTATAGCGGTACCGGTAGGAGGCATGGACGTTTTGTGTCTTCATCATGTGATCCCACCCCCGCACATAATACCCGCATTCATCGTTGAAACAGACCCATTGAATAATTGGACCCCACGTGGAATTAGCCGGCGAAGCCCATTTTTTCATCGCGGCCCCGCAGTGGGGACATTTTGGAATTCCTTCCTTTTCCATTTTTTCCCTCAAAAAAGTTCCTCCCCCTGCCACAGCTGAGCAAATCCATAACGCGACCCGGACCGAAATCCGAAGGCCGGCAATTTAACGCGCCGGGCATCAATGCAGTGCCCTGTTGAGCACTCTCTCCGGGGGAATTATATTGTAGTCCAGGGCAGCTTCGGTTTTTGGCTCCATCCCGAAAGCAACAGCCATCAGTTGGGTCAGATATACGATCGGGATATCGAATTGCGTCCCCAGCATCTTGTTGATTCTGCCCTGATAGTTTTCCAGGTTCATGGCACACATGGGACAGACAGTCGAAATCAACTCGGCCCCGTGTCCGACTGCGTCATCCAGAATATCTCCAACCAGGCGTGCGCAGTATTCCATCTCGGTCAAAAAAATTCCGGAACCGCAGCATCTCATCTTCTTGGGAAACTTCACCGCCTCGGCCCCCAGCGAAGATATGATCCTGTCCTGTATCACAGGGTTCTCAACGCTGTCGTACTCACCATACGGCCTTACCGACTGGCACCCGACGTATCCCGCCACCTTTATTCCCTCGAGCGGATGGACAACATGTTCTTCTATCTCCCCGGGGCCTATATCGTAGTAAAGCACATCAAGCAAATGCCGGACCTTGATGTTTCCGGAATAGGAAAGTCCTCCTTCAGCCAGTATACCGTTAACCTCGGAGGCAAGATCGGGGTCCTGTTGAATTTCGTGATTCACCTTGTTCATCTGGATGTAACACGAACTGCACGGTGCGATTATATCGAACCCGCCGGCAGCCTCGGCAAGGGCGAGGTTTCTGGCATTCAGCACTTTTACGGCCAGGTCGTTGCCCCCCACATAGGAAATACTGGCGCCACAGCAATTCCAGTCTTCGATTTCAACCATTTCCATCCCCAAGGCCTCGCAAACCGGTCGCAGGGAAACAAGAAAATTCGCGCCGCTCGCCTCCAGAGAACAGCCCCAATAAAGAAAATACCTCATGATACGGCGCCTCCTTTCCGGGCCTCGTCGGCCTTGTCAAGCATCCTGCGCAAGGCATCGATACCCTTTATGGACCTTTCAGGCAGGAGCTTCATCCTCTTGTGGAGCAGCATGCTTATCCCCATATCGGCCAGCTCTAGGCTGTTTCGTATACCCGGGATGAACCCGTCGGCGAAAAAATAGCGCCTGGAGAGATCCTTTTCATCGATTCGGCCCTTCCTGTATATCTGGCCCCAAAACTCGCCGGCAAACACCGCGGTGTTTTTACGGGGCAAATAACCCTGCCCCAGCGCATAATGAGCCAGCCCGTGCATGACGTCCACCACCGGAATGCCCCGCGGGCATCGGACCTTGCAGGCGTAGCATGAAGTACAAAGCAACAAGGCCTGCGAGCCCAACACTTCTTCGCGCTTTCCCGCCCTGATCATCGCGAAGATTTTTCTCGGCGAGTAATCCATTTCAAGACTCAGGGGGCACGATGCGGCGCACACCCCGCACTGCATGCATTTCTTTATCTCAAGCCCGAAATCCACCCGCCCGAAAACTTCTTCGGCGAACGATTGATCGTAATGTTTCGCGTTTTCCATTGTAAACCTCTGACCATTCGGCAAAAAGTCATATCAGCCGGGCCTCTTACCATCCTTTGAACGGATTCGGCCCGACTTCCTCGATCCCTTCCATGAATTCCTCGATTATGCCGGGTATCTTCATGTAATCGGTGATCCCCACTTCGACGAACCGAACCCGTTCCGACTCCAGGGCAAGACGGTCGAGCGTTTCGGAAATCTTGCCGAGCCTGGTATTAGCCAGCTCACTGCCTTTGATAAAATGACACTGGTAGTCGTCTCCGTGCCTGCAGCCGAAGAGAAGCACCCCATCTATTCCCCTGGAAAGGGCATCTGCAATCCATATCAGGTTCAACGAACCGAGGCAGCGTACCGGGATGAACCTCACATAGGGGCTCAGCTGCATCCGCTTGATGCCCGCCATATCCAGCGCTGGGTATGCGTCGTTTTCGCAGACAAAAACAAGCACCCTCGGTTTTTCCTCGTCTTCTTCCGGTACGTGTATGGCCTTTATCATGTTGCCTATCATCCCCACCGAATAATTCTTGAACGAAATCACTCTTTCGGGGCACGCCCCAAGGCACACGCCGCAGCGGCGGCACCGGGTGGGATTCGGCAACGGGTTCGCCTTTTCATCCTCATTGAAAGCTCCGAAGGGGCATTCCTCGGTGCAGCGTTTACACTGGGTGCAGCGTTGAAAATTGATTTCCGGGTATGAAAGATCGCCTGAACGTGGATGCAGGGAAAGACCAGCTGAAACCGCTTCGACACACTGGATGGCCTTCATGGCGGCGCCCGTTGCATCCTCGATCACGTTAGCCGTCTCCATCGGCCGCCTGAGACAACCGGCGGAGTAAATGCCGGTGCGCCGTGTTTCGTATGGGAAACAGATGAAATGGGAATCAGGGAAACCGTATTTCAATGTCGGCAATTCCGGGCCCTGCCTGTACTGGAGATTGAGCGCAGTCCTTGCATAAAAACCCGAGTCCGGCTCCACTTCGATCGTACCGTTTTCATCACAGTTCTCCGTGCCTTCGGGGGCCTTTATCCGCGGGACGCTATCGGGCTGCGATGCGGGCACCAGCCCGACCGCCAGCACCACAAGGTCCAGATCCTCCACCTTGATTTTCTCTCCGAGCAACTCATCCGAAGCTTCCACGAACAGTTTGCCTCCGGCTTCCCCCACCGACTCCGCAGATCCCCTTATAAAGACATTTCCGTCCAGCTGGGTCTTTCTGTAGAAATCCTCGGCCTGTCCCATGGTACGCATGTCCTTGTAGAGGATATAGCTGACAGCCTCGGGATTTTGCTCCTTCAGATACGTCGCCTGCTTAAGAGAAACCAGGCAGCAGACAGAGGAACAGTACGGCAGGTGCTCAGGGTCCCTGGAGCCGGCGCACTGTATGAAGAGAACATTTTTAGCTTCTGCCCCGTCCGACGGCCGGACGATTTTACCCGATGCAGCCATTTCTTCGAATTCCACGTTGGTCACGACGTCCTTGGACATGCCGTAGCCAAGTTTGCCAAGCTTGGAAGCATCATAGGGCACCCAGCCGGTGGCTTGGACAATTGCGCCTATCCTTTCTACATGCTCGGTGCCTTCCGCTTCGATACGGGCGGTGAATAAACCCGGCGCACCTTCGATACCGGAAACAGACGCCGAAGTATAAACCTGGATCCGGTCGTTGGATTCCACCTTGTCGACCAGTTCGGCCGCCCCGGTCTCCGATACTTCCTTGTAGGGAAGAGTGACCCGGGCCTTCATCCTGGCCAGAAATCCTCCCAGGGAAGGCTCCTTCTCCACCAGGACGACACGGTAGCCCGCCTTTGCCGCCTCCAGAGAAGCGGTAATCCCTGCAAGACCTCCGCCTATCACCAGAATGTCTCTGGAAAACTCCTCCTCGGGGACAAAGGCTTCCGGCTCCTTTGTTTCCTTTATTTTGGCACAGGCCATCCTGATACAATCTTCGGCCATCATCTGCGTGTCTTCTTCCTGCGGAGGCTGACACCAGACGACCTGTTCGCGTATGTTGGCCCGCTCGACTATTGTGCCGCGCCCGAAATCAAACACATCGTAATTGACCCTCGGAGAACAGGCTGCAATCACAACCGAGGCCGGCCCGTCGTTCACCGTCTGCCGTAACAAATCCACGCCCTCGGCCCCGCAAAGAAAAGGGTGCGTCCTGCATTCAGAAACACCACACTCTTCTGCGGCCACCTCCGAAAGCTTATCCACATCGAGCGCATCCCCAATGCCGCACCCGGTGCATATAAATACTGCCGTCTTCTTATCCATCGAGCTACCTCCTCGCGATTGATTGAATGGCTTTCAGCGCGGCCGCAGTGCCGTCCTGTACGGATGATGCAACCTCGGTCGGCTTTCTGACACAGCCTGCCCCGTAAATGCCGGGGTTTTCCGGGTCGTTGCGAACGAAGCCGTAATCGTCGGAAAGAACTTCCACGCCGATTCCCGCAGGAAAGCTGTTCGGAACCATTCCGGCGGCAAGTACCACCATATCGAAGCGGGTACGGATCTGCTCTCCGGTGCCGGTATCCTCACCCTCCACCAAAAGATCCCCGGTATTCTCATCCTCGGTTATCATCGCGATTTTACTTTTAATAAAACTCACATTATCATCTTCTTTTACTTTCAAATAAAAATCTTCCAGCCGGTCGGCAGCCCGGATATCGATGAAAAACACGGTAACCTTGCTCTCCGGGTATTGCCCGCGAAGGTAGGTCGCCTGTTTCATGGACGCCAGGCAGCATACCCCGGAACAGTAAAGAAGATGATTTTCGTCACGGGAGCCTGCGCATTGAATGAAAGCTACGTTTTCGGGGGCCTTTTGGTCTGACGGCCTCAGGATCTTTCCTCCTGTGGGACCCTCTTGGGCGGCCAGCCGCTCCATCATGACGTTTGTGATCACATTCCTGTAACGACCGAAGCCATAATACTCCACGGCCGAAGCGTCGTAAGGCTCCCAGCCCGCGGCCCACACCACCGCGCCTGCCTTGAGGTCAAAAGTCTTCTCGGTCATCTCCAGGTCGACGGCGTCATAGATGCAGGCCTCTTTGCACTTCCGGCCTTCTTCCGTCCCGACGATGGAAGGGTCTATAACATAACGCACGGGGAATGCGAACGGATGGGGAAGATAGGCAGCTTTCATTTTGTCCATTCCGTAATTGAATGGATTGGGCACCTCGGTTTCGCACACCTCGGCGCATTTCCCGCAGGCCGTGCACTTTTCGTTCACATACCTGGGTGATATCTTCACTGTCACATCATAGTCCCCTTCCCGCCCGGAGAAAGCCACAGGCTCGGCCATGGTGAAAAACCGGATCCGCGGATTCTGCTTCATGCGCCTGAAATTAATTTCAAGACCGCAGCTGGGCGGACAGAGTTTAGGGAAATACTGGTGCATTTGAGCCACCTTTCCCCCGAGGTAGGGTTTTTTTTCGAGCAACACAACGTCATAGCCTGCTTCCGCGGCTTCAAGCGCTGCCGTTACGCCGCTCATGCCCCCCCCGACCACCAGAATCGTTTGGTTCGTTGTTTCTACATCCGGCATCGTCCCCTCCGAAGTTGTATGTTTTCATATGGAATTTAATATCGATCATTATTGATGAGGCAGAAAAACATCTTGGATAATATAAGAAAAAAACCGCATAAGCAAATTAGAAACGTCCCGGCGGGACGTTTTGAAGGCTTCCTGCAGCCAACGGCAACGGTGTTTTTACCCATCCGGAATTTACCGTCGGGTTCTGCCTGCATCGAACATCGAACGTCCAACATCGTGCAACGAATCTGAAATCTGAAAAACAGATAGGAAATAGTCGAAACAATAATAATATGAGCGCAAAATTAGCCGTATTAGATCCAAAACAACCGCAATATATCATAGAGAGAAATAGCGTCAGGAACTTAGCACAAAAACTGGATAACTATCTTCAAATTGATGTTGGACGTTCGATATTCGATCCATTACCTCCATTATATTAAATGTGTTTCGAGTACCGGGTGCCGTTTTACGGCACCCGGTAGGCTACGGGGTTAGACAATGACTATACGCCGGGTAGATTGACTATATCCCTCTTGAGCATAGCCCATTCACCAGTCGCAGGATCATATTTGCAGTTAGCGAAGCAATGCCAGTTGTCCTCATCCATTTTCGGAGTGTCGGCCCTGAAATAATACCCCGGCCACCTGGTCTCCTCGCGGAACAGCACCGTGCGGACATGGGCCTCGCCCTGCCACATCCTGTGGATGTTCTCCCAGCAGCGCTCAAGGGAATAAACATCCTCGGCTCCCAGCTTTTCGGAGTCTTCCTTCAGGAAAGTAAACAGCTCCATGGCCCTGTCGAGGAGAGCCTTGCTGGTCTTGAACTGTGCGGTTACGCCTCCCGCATATTCATCCATGATCTTCTGCAGGCGGTCCATAAACTGGCGCCACAACAGATAGTTCGGGTTGATCGCAGGATCTGTCGTCTCCTTGCAATGCTCTTTGTAGCGATCGAGCGGCGCAAGGACTTTACCTTTCAGTTCTTCCACCTTGGCTGAGTCGATTTCGGCATCCGCACCCTTTTCAACGATATAACGGATGGCGGATTTCCCGGCTATGCGCCCTTCGGCGTGGGACCCGGAAGAAAATTTATGGCTCGATGCACCGGAGGCGTCGCCCGCGGCAAACAACCCGTCAACCGTGGTCATATTCGCGAAACCCCATTTATAAGGGGTGTCCAGGTCTTCGGGTCCGCTCACCCAGGCTCCGGAGGCACCGGAATGGGACCCTATGAAGTAGGGTTCGCACGCAGCGATCTCCGAATGCTTCTCTTCCGGCTTTACATTCTGAGCCGCCCACAGATGCGCCTGAGAAATCGTCATATCGAGGAAGTCCTCCCAGGCCTCGGACTCGAGCTCCTTCATCTTTTTCTTGAAAGCCTTGGGATCGTCCTTGTACTCATCCGCGATTTTACCTATCGCCTCGTGGGTTTCCATGTACAGAGGCCCAAGCCCCTCTTCCACATCGAGCATGCCCAGGTAGTTCCGCAAGTTGGCCGGAATCGGCTTGGCCAGCCCGTAGGGTGCCCAATTCTGCAACTCATCCTTGCGCACTGCCATATATTCCCCGCCCTCAGCGCTTATGGCCCTGGACTTGAACAGCAGAAACCACGCGCCGACAGGGCCGTAGGCGTCTTTAAACCTCACAGGGATGAAACGCACTTCCTGGCAGGTCATTTCGGCCCCGGCCTTGATCGTGAAATATGCGCTTGTGCCTGTGTTGAAGGGCGGATACCAGCTTCGGCCAAAGCCTTCGCCCACCGACCGCGGCCTGAAGACATGGACTGCGCCGCCGGCCGCGATGATCGTGGCCTTTGCCTTGAAAATATAAAACTTTTCTTCGCGGGTGCTGAACCCGACCGCCCCTACACATTTGTTCCCTTCCACGAGCGGCTCGACGACAAAGACACGCTCGTAAATCTCACCCCCGGCCTCGGCGATGGCGTTTTTAGCCGCTTCCGCGATTATGATCTTGTAGGATTCCCCGTTGATCATGAGCTGCCACCGGCCTTCATGTACATATTTTCCTTCCTCGTCCGTCCATATCTTGAGGCCCCATTTTTCAAACAGGTGCACAGTGGAATCCACGTGCCTCGCGATATTGAACACCAGATCCTCTCTGGAGACACCCATGAGGTCCTGGCGAACATAGCGGACATAATCCTCCGGGGTATTTTCCCCGTCTTTGATTCCCACATACTGGTTGATGGCCGAAAGGCCCATCGCCACCGCGCCGCTGCGGTCCAGAGCCGCCTTGTCAACCAGAGTGACCTTCAGACCGTTCTTCTTGGCCCAGTAGGCGGCCTCTGTCGCCGCTCCGCATGCCGCAAATCCGCCGCCAACGATCAGGAGGTCGGTTTTCACCTCTACAGTTTCGTAATTCGCCATGTTTTCACCT